>CALDSK010000042.1 GCA_937911865.1 uncultured Synechococcus sp. | reverse complement strand
TATGGCGATCACCGTCAAGTTCCTTCCTGACTAAACTTTTGTCAGTCAATCAGGTCATTTAGTCCAGTTAGTCCATAGTCTCATCTTGAGATAAGGCTGAAGCCCTTTCTATGACTGGGCGGTTAGTTGCGTCGAAAGGCAACTAGTCAAATTTGGAACACACTGTGTTCACCTTGTCAGGAAAAGGTTTCAACCGTTTATGCTGCTAATTAGCTAACCGATTCAGCCTGTCTCATGCGTCTCACCCGCTCACTAGACTTTAATGCGATGAGACAGCTTTACGCTTCATTCCATTCCGATCAGTTGTTCGCATACTTGTATTGGATAAGAACAGAAAGCTGTTGATTTGCAAGAATAATAGAAATAAACAGCTTTTAATGAACAGAATTGTCAGTCTGCTGTCTAGTAACTGGCGATCGCAACACAAGCTCATGACAAGGCACGGTGGAATGACGCTAGCTCCCTGTGACTTCGTTCAGTGCTTCTTGAATCACTTCGTCACCCACACCGCGACGCTTCAGACTATCAATTAAAGAAGACACGGTATCGTTCTCTAGTCGTTCTAGATCGCTTCGCAGGCCCTGTCCTATATATGTTCGCGCTAGCGGCTGATAGCCAGAGAAACCCAGCTGCGGGGCTATCCGCTTCAAGTCCTCAATCACGTCTTCCGGCATCCTAATCGTCATGGTCGTCATTGGGCGATCTCGTTTGAGTCGCTTTTTCAGGGCTTCAGGCTTCATAGTATTTGCGCTCCTGTCGAGTCGCTTTGCGGGCGGACACAATCCGGATGCGATCATCCTCGCGTTCTACGAACACAACGAATAAAAGGTTCCAGCGCTTGTCTAAAGCAATAACAGCGTCCCTAGCTTCATCGTTACGACTGGCATCAACAATGACTAGAAGGGGATCGAAGAAAGCTTCGGCGGCTTGAGGAAACGTGATGCCGTCGTGCTTGAGCGGATTAGCAGCTGCCTTCTGGTCATTCCAGACAAAGGTGATGCCGCCCCGCGGGAAGTACACATCCATACAGAGTAGTGTAGCCAAACGTATTTACAATGTAAATATAATTAGGACAACTCGATAAGTGGCTGAATCCACTGGCAATGAAAGCTTACACACGAAAAAGCACACATCAAAATCGTCTTGCAAACGGTCGTTATGAGACGGTAGTACAGAGAGCGACCGCTAATGAAGTTCCAAGCAATGCAACTCAGTATCGGTTAATAGTTCTTGAATTGCTGTTGCTCCAGACCGAAGCAATGACTCGACTCGATCGGTTGGTGCATTGCCACATCGCAACCAAACCACTTTGGGTGGAGAACCATAAAGTCGGCTCCTCTCAGGAAAATCGGCATCTTGCGTCACGATGCAAAAGTCGTTGAGCTTAGCAAACTCCCAAATCTTTGTGTCTGTTTCCTCGGCCAAGTCATGGAATTGAACATGGCTCGAATCAGGGAAGACATCAGCCAATCGACTAACTAGCTTCCGACTGAGGTTCTGGTCGAAAAGCAGTTTCAAGCAGCACTCACCGACGCGACTAAACGATGGTCTCGGTCTGCCGCAAACTCCAAGCAGGCCATGATATCGGCTTTCGTCAGCTCTGGGAAATCGTCGATAATTTCAGCAGTGGACATACCAACCGCTAGCCAGCCAAGGACATCGTAGACCGTAATTCGCATCCGCCGGATGCATGGCTTGCCGCCACGCTTATCGGGCTCAATGGTAATGATGTCGCGATAGCTCATAATACAGACCAAACGTACTTCTGAAGCACACTTTAAGTCTAGAGTAGACTAATACCTTACTGCAACGGGCATCAGATATCTGAGTCAATCAGAGACAAGGTACCAGCTGCCATTGAGCTTTGTCGTTAGCCCTCTGCTCCCCTAAGTAACCAGTAGTTTCTTACCAGACAGAATTGATATGGATGAGGATGCATTGTTTAAAACGCTAAAACGACAAACTAAGGCAACTTTGCTTGAGTTTCTATCCTTGGCATATGACGAAATGACTATCCAACAAAGACGCCATATTTTTGGCACCCTAATGGAGAAGTCTAAGCCAGCAAGAGCTGTAGCGCGGGATGTCAAACAGGAATCAGAGCAATTCTATCAAGAATCAATCGCCGGGATGTACTATGCGCCCTTCAATATGAATTCTAAGAACTTTTCTCATATTCCTGAAGAAACAGAAGAATGGTTTGAGAAGCTTGGCGATCTTTTACAAGCGAGTACCCAGCTGACGAAACAGAAAGACCATAAGTCTGCTGTAGAATCTTTCGATATTCTCTACGAACTGATTGAGAAAATGGAACGTGGTGAAGAAATTATCTTTGCTGAGGAGTATGGAAGTTGGATGATTCCTGGTGATGAGCAGGATTTTTTGAACGCTTACATCTCGTCATTAGCGGAAGTTAAAACGCCAGAGGAATATACAAAAGTAGTGATCCCTTTGCTAAAAAGAGATAGCTACACGTCGTTTTGTAATAAAGTTTACTCACTCGCAGTGAAGCACAGCAATAAGGAACAGGAAAACGCCTTGAAGGCGGCAATAAAAGAACAGAAGGTTAAAACAAAGTCGGGCCGATAGCAGAAAGAAACCCTGACAGAAATTTGCATACAGAACGGTTGGATGCGCTATCTGCGACTCGCAAACTCTGCCGTTATCCAAGGGGTAGTGCAGTTTATTCGGCTGTAGCGTCCGGAAGACGACTGGAACCGGGGTTCAGTTGTTAATCGGCGTAGAATAAGGGTTAAGAACTTGTACTTGATAGACGACGCTGCCGTTCGATGGAATATCAATATTACGAATTTCAGGCGATTGACCGTCCGCTTACTAAAGCTGAGCAGGACTATGTGCAAGGTCTATCGAGCCGGGTCAGACTTACTGCCACAAGCGCTGTCTTCACCTACAGCTATGGAGATTTTCGTGGGAGTCCGTTGTCAGTTCTCGAAAGGTGCTTTGATGCCATGCTTTACATGGCGAATTGGGGTAGTTACCAGTTAGCGTTTCGTTTCCCAAAATCAGCGATCAATGTTTCGGAACTGACGCCCTACTGTGTTGACAATATCATTGAGGTTCTCACCGTAGATAAGTATGTAATCCTCAATATTGAAATTCATTCAGAAGAAGGTGGGGGGTGGATTGAGGAAAACAATAGCTGGCTAGGTACATTTATTCCGATACGACAGGCTATTCTGCAAGGAGATAATCGGCTCTTATATTTAGCCTGGCTACGGGCAGCAGCAGTTTCTCCTGACCTAGAGCAAGATACACAAGAACCGCTTGTTCCACCCAATTTGCAAAAACTTAATGCCTCTCTTCAATCATTGATTGACTGGCTAGAGATAGATTCGGATCTGATCGCAGCAGCAGCGCAAATTAGTCAAACGAAAGAAAACCCCAAAGAACCCTTCGAGGCATGGGTCAAAGCACTCTCGGAAAAGGAGAAAACAGCGTTGCTCGTGGACATCGTTACAGGAGATTCAGCGCTCGCGAGTCAGCTTCAGGCACGTTTGCGGCAGAAGTTTGCTTCAGCCTCTGAGCGTCTCTCTGTATCTAACGGTGAGCGGCGACGTTTTTCAGAGCTAGCGGCCTCAGCTAAAACACAACGTTCCAGGCGTCAGGCAAAAGAGAAGGCTACAGCTACAGCTAAACGTCATCAGTATTTGGAGACGCTAAGGCATCAGCAAGCACAGATATGGGATACCATCGACGGCCTAATTGCTCGTAAGCAGGCGCAACCTTACCAACAGGCTATCCAACACCTCATTGACCTGAGAGATCTTGCGGAGCTAGAGGGCAAGTCAGCTATTTTTCAGACTAGAATTCGACAAATGCAAGCGGATTATTCTAACCGTTCGGGGTTGTTGAGGCGAATGCGTGAAGCCAAGCTTTTGAAAAGGAAGACTTAGCCAATGACTTCTTGCAAGGGGTTGATAGTAATCAGGCTACATCAGCCGAAGCAGTACTTGGCTAAAACGGACTGCTTCGGCTAGAATCCGGCTCAGTATAATCAGTCATCCCCGACCATTATGCATTTAAGAGAGGTATTTATCAGTCTGTCTAACGCGCCTTAAAAGTCCAATGACCTTTTGAGAATGCTATTTTGAGACATTTTCTGAGACACAGTTTTCGTGTAGTACCAAAAGGTATAGGTTTTGAGGCACGAATCTCAATATCCTCAGCATAAGCACAGTCAATACAATCTAGAGAGAAAACTGCTGATACTGCTAATTGAACATCCTGAATGGAAGCTCTATCACATCCAAGGCCAAATCTCACCTTGTAGAACCTTCTGACTGAGATAATACTTACGTAAGTTCTTTTCGTTATCTCTGATTCTATTTTGAATCGTGCTGATGTTGCTCTCATAGAAGATCTGTCTTCGTCTTTTCGTATCCGCGTCAGTAGCAACGCTTTCTAACTCAACCTCGTCTTTCCAAAACCAAAAACGACTATCAACACAAGAAAGAAAAAGCCGAAAGGAGGACCACGCTACTTCATCATTGGTAGTGTCCCAAAACCGTGTGAACCAGTGTTTTGCCCAACCATTTCTCTGCCAAAATTCCTTAGCTTTCTCAAAGTAGCTTCTCAACCAAGAATCATCATGGCTTTCTCTGGACAATAGCTTGATCCTATCGAATGCTTCGTCTGACGGAATACAGCTCAGAAGCATACCTGCTTTCATTTGGCAGGGTTCAAAAATGGCCGATTTAAGGTAACACTTGCAGCACAAAATAGACCG
>CALDSK010000041.1 GCA_937911865.1 uncultured Synechococcus sp. | reverse complement strand
GGTGGTTGTCGGTGTTCGTCCAGGCGAAAAAATCCATGAGGAGATGAATACAACTGCCGACTCGCTAACAACCGTCAATTTAGGTGCATACTATGCGATTCTGCCAAATCATCCCGACTATGATTTAGAAAAGTACTGTAGCAAGATGGGGGCAGATCTAGTTGCTTCAGGGTTCAGTTATAACTCAGGCAATAACGACCATTTTCTCAGGATAGACGAGTTGCGCAACCTAATTAGAACTCATGTTGAGCCGCTTCTAGATATAAGTCATCATCATCCAGATATCTAGTTTTCCATTATTAATAAAATTAAAAAGACATCAAAAATTCAGGTTGATATTAACTGAAAACAAAAAATTAAGTTGATATTAATTACTTTACTATGAATAGATATAATCTCAGCTCAAGCAACATTTATCTGCCACCGACCCCGGTCATACATCGTGATGAAGAGTATGAACAAGACGGTTTTGAAATGTTGAAACACATGCAGGAAAAACATTTCTGGTATCATGGGCGCCATCGCGTTTTATTAGGAGCTTTAGACAGCTATCTTCCCCAAGCAGCAAACAAGCTTTCCGCCATTGACCTTGGTGGCGGAGTTGGAGGGTGGGTGCGCTATCTTGCGGCAGCTCGTCCAGGATTATTTCAGGAATTAGCCCTGGCGGACTCTTCGCTCGTTGCCCTATCCTATGCTGAATCAGTGTTATCCATGACAACTCACCGCTATCAGGTTGATCTGATGCAGTTGCATATGCACGAAGAATGGGATGTTGCTTTTCTGTTAGATGTCATTGAGCATTTACCAGATGATCTGCGGGCCTTTCAACAGGCAAAAGAGGCCCTCAAGCCTGGTGGTTTGCTGCTGGTGACTACTCCTGCATTTCCGCAGTTTTGGAGCTATAACGACGACTTAGCCCATCACTTGCGCCGATATCGTTGTGCCGATTTTCGCCGATTAGCCCAACAATCAGATCTAGTCTTGAGAGATGCCCGCTACTTTATGTTTTTTCTCAGTCCACTGTATCTACTGAGCCGGATAAAGCCTGGATTTGACAAACTATCGCCAGCGGCAAAGAAAGCATTCATCCTTAAACAACACGAGGTTCCTGCGCAGCCACTCAATGCTATGCTGAGTGCTATCTTTGCTGCCGAAACTCCCTTAGGGCATTGGTTGCGTTTTCCATGGGGGACTTCGATCTTAGGCGTATTTCAGAAGCCATGAAGAAAGTTGCTATTGTGCAGTCTAATTACATTCCTTGGAAGGGATATTTTGACCTCATTGCTGCGGTAGACGAATTTATTCTGTATGACGACATGCAGTATACTCGCCGTGACTGGCGCAATCGTAACCAGATTAAAACTCCTCATGGTTTGCAGTGGCTTACTGTTCCGGTATTGGTTAAGGGCCGTTATCACCAAAAAATTCGAGATACAGAAATCAATGGAACAGAGTGGGCTCCTTTACATTGGAAGACACTTATCACTAATTATGGTCGAGCACCCTATCGCGATGAGATTTCTAGCTGGCTTGAACCTATCTATCTGGAATCAAACTTCACACATCTATCTAAGCTAAATCGCCGCCTTCTAGAGGTAATTTGTAATTATCTGAACATTGAAACTGCTATTAATAATTCCTGGGATTACGAGATAGGCAAGGGTAAAACAGAACGTTTGGTTAGTTTGTGTGTGCAAGCAGGAGGAGAAGAGTATATCTCTGGTCCCGCAGCCCAGGACTACATCAATAAGTCTTTATTTGCAGAAAAGGACGTTAAGCTAACTTGGTTTGATTATGCTGGCTATCCAGAGTATTCCCAATTGTGGGGCGACTTTGTCCACGGTGTGACCATTCTTGATCTCCTCTTCAATTGTGGGAAGAATTCGTCGCGTTACATGAAATACAGCCATCAATGAAGCTATCCAATGTCTCTACACTCTATCAATCAGCTCCTTATATTGTGGAGTTCCATAAACGTGTTTCCACTACAGCGAGAGAGTTAGTGGGTAATGATTATGAGATTGTGTTGGTCAATGACGGTTCGCCAGACAATAGTCTTGACCTCGCCGTAAAGTTAACTGAGGACGATCCTCACTTAGTCTTGGTGGATCTTGCGAGAAACTTTGGACACCACAAAGCAATAATGACGGGCTTAGCCCATGCGGCGGGTGAAAAAATCTTCCTGCTTGATAGTGATCTTGAAGAAGAGCCGGAGTGGCTGTTAATTTTTGATGAACAATTTAGACAAGAAGCAGTAGACGTTATATATGGCGTTCAGCAACAGCGAAAAGGAAATTGGTTCGAGCGTTTGAGTGGTCAATGGTTTTATATATTATTTAACTGGTTTAGTGGACTAAACTTACCGGCTAATCTTGTGACGGCGCGACTGATGTCACGCCGCTATATAGATGCTCTGCTTAAACATCAAGAAAGGGAATTTTTAATTGCCGGCCTATGGCACATAACTGGTTTCAATCAGAAACCACACTATGTGAGGAAAGTCAGTCATAGCCCTACAACTTATACTCTATACCGAAAAATCTCTCTACTAATCAATGCCATAACTTCCTTTAGCAGCAAACCATTAATAGGTATTTTTTATATTGGTGCTCTTATTTCAGCGGCGGCATTACTCTATATATTCTATCTCTTCTTAAATTACTTCTTTTTGGCGGAGCCTTTGGGTGGATGGACTTCGGTTATGGGATCTATTTGGCTTTTGAGCGGAATGATCATCTTTTTTATAGGAGTTATAGGTATTTATCTGTCTAAGGTGTTTTTAGAAACGAAACGTAGGCCTTATGTCATCGTGAAAGATATTTACAAGAATAATGATTCTGATTTGATGCTCGAAGTAGCCAACTACTATTCTGAGAAACTTAATGAGTACGGTGTAACCCCCCGTGGAGTCGACTGGAATGGGCCAGACAGTCAAAGGTTACGCTTCGAGCAGATATGCAGAGTTATAAAAAGTCAATCAGATGATTTTTCTTTGAATGACCTTGGGTGTGGTTACGGTGCTTTGCTAGACTACCTGGATGAGCGCTGGAAAAATTTTTCATATACTGGTGTTGATGTTTCTGAAAGCATGATTCATGCGGCTCAATTGCAACATCCTAGTCACAGAACGGCAAGGTTTATAGTATCGGCTAAACCAGATATGATTGCTGACTACAGTGTGGCAAGTGGGATCTTTAATGTACGCCAAAAAAGGTCGGATGTTGAGTGGCTTGAATATTTGAAAATGACTATTAATTTACTTGATAAAACCAGCCGTTTTGGATTCGCCTTCAATTGCCTGACTTCCTATTCAGATGAAGATAAAAAGCGTGACTATCTCTACTATGCTGACCCATGTCAATTGTTTCATTTTTGCAAATGCTATTATTCACGACAGGTTAGTTTGCTCCATGATTACGGATTGTACGAATTTACGATTTTAGTTAGAAAATAAGGTTTATTTATATCAATGTTTTTGGTCGATGGTGCTGCCCAATGCCTCGCCGTCAATGCTGTAGACAGTAGATAGAACTGGCCTGGGCTAGGAGAATCATAAGAAGCCTAGGTTTCACAGAAGTTTCTTCACTGCTTATAGAAGCTGATTAATCGCCTTAAAATAGTCATGAATAAAATAGTCTTCCTCTGCTCTGGTGGTGGTGGTAACTTGAAATTTATTGATAAAGCTATCGAAAGCAGATGGTTGCCAGAGCATCAGATTGTATCAGTAATTACTGATCGCGAGTGTGCCGCTGGCAAATACGCTCAGGAAAGAGGGATTCCATGCGAATGTCCTGACTTTTCCATAAATTCTCAACATACTTTGTTAGATGTGCTGCTATTTTATAAACCAAATATCGTCCTGACTACCGTTCATCGCATCTTGAGTGATAGAATTGTCAACGAGTTTAGAGATTGTCTATTAAACCTTCATTATTCACTACTACCGTCTTTTCCTGGAATACCGCCATCTGTTTCTGGCAAGATAGGTAGCAGGTCTGTACAAGCCGCAATAAACTATGGAGCCTGCTTAACTGGTGCGACAGTTCATCACGTTAATAAGACAATTGATGGAGGAAAACCATATGTTCAGATTGCACTTCCAATTCATCCAAATGATACCTTTGGAAATTTAATGAACACAGTATTCCGCGCGGGTTGTATTGCACTGTTTATTGCAGTAAATTCTTTTGATCGCAAACTGGATGAGAGAAATCAAAGCATGGTACTTCAGATTCTAGGTCGGGATGCATTAGTCAATCCTGGAATGCTGCTTCCGAGTGGCTTATGGTCAGAATCATTCTGGTCCTCTATCAAATAATGATAAGCAGTGTTAATCAAGTACCTTGGATAATACTTGGTAATGGCCTAGCTAGATTTAGAATTAGTCAATAAGCTGATAATCTTTTGGAACCTTAAAATCAAAGGTCTATTTTCAAAAGTTATAAAATTTTTTAGATACTTTACTTCGATCAGGGAAGCTTCACCTCTCGACACTCATGGCACACACTTATATATTTGCAACGGTTTTACTCAGTATATATACACAATTAGTTCTTAAATGGCAGCTAGGAAAAATGCCTTCCTTGCCAGCTTCTCTGTCGGGAAAATTGATTTACCTTCTCACACTAATTTCCGAACCGTGGATTTTAAGCACCCTTGTAGCCACTTTTATTGGTGGGGTCTCATGGATGGCTGCATTGTCTAAATTTCCAGTTAGCTATGCCTTTCCTTTTGTAAGCTTGGCATTTGTGGGTGTGCTCGTATTTGACAATATTCTTTTTAACGAGTCTATTACTGTAGTCAAAGTCTTGGGTATGAGCTTGATAGTTTCCGGTCTAGTTATCAGCAGTTCTCAGCTTAAATAGTCTATTATTTTATCGTATTTTGGATATGCTTAAGCCTTTATCCTCGATTTTGTCGCTTTCAAGCCTGTATAGTATTTTCCAGGCATCTCTCGGTGCTTTTTCTTGTCGACAGAAGTTTGTGCGTGATTATGTCAAGCCGAGTTTAGGTGACAAGGTACTCGACATCGGTTGTGGACCGGGTGATTTGTTAGCTCATCTATCGGATATTGAGTATATTGGTTTTGATTATAGTTCTGATTACATTAGTTCAGCTAGGTTGAAGTATGGCCATTTAGGGAAATTTTACTGTCAAGATGTTTCTGAGATTAGTGTAGGTCAAACTGATTGTTTTGATATTGTTTTAGCCGTTGGAATTATTCATCATTTAGACAACTCAAAAGCTTTGGACTTATGCCGCCTGGCTAATTCTCTCCTCAAGCCGGGCGGCAAATTAGTGACATTTGATGGTGTCTTTGGTGAAGACCAGTCTGAGATCGCTCGTTATATCATCGCTCAAGATCGAGGGCAGTATGTTCGCACAAAAGAGGGATACTTATCAATTACTTCACAAGTTTTCTCAGACATCAAGGTGAGTATCCGGCACGACTTATTAAGAATCCCCTATACACACCTTATCCTTGAATGTTTCAAGTAACATGGCAGTCCCCTTTAATCGCCCCTTCACTACAGGGAAGGAATTTGAATACATTCAACAAGCCATTGCAAGTGGTGTTCTCTCCGGAAATGGGCAATTTACGCGGCGCTGTCAAACTTGGCTAGAGCAACAAATTAGATGTAAGAAAGCCCTGCTCACGCATTCCTGCACAGCAGCGCTTGAGATGGCTGCTATTCTGACCGATATCCAGCCAGGAGACGAGGTGCTTATGCCTTCCTACACTTTTGTCTCTACTGCAAATGCTTTTGTTCTAAGGGGTGGTGTTCCTGTATTTGTTGATATTCGTCCAGACACGTTGAATATTGATGAAACTAAAATTGAGACAGCAATCACTTCTCGCACAAAAGCGATCGTGCCTGTTCACTATGCTGGAGTTGGCTGCGATATGGACTCAATTATGGATATTGCAAGGCGTCACGACCTATGGGTGATTGAGGACGCAGCCCAGGGATTGATGTCAACTTACAAGGGTGAGCCACTGGGGAGCTTTGGTCATTTAGCTGCAACAAGTTTTCATGAAACCAAAAATATTATTTGTGGAGAAGGAGGAGCTTTATTAATAAGTGATGATCGGTTATGCGATCGAGCAGAAATAATTTGGGAAAAAGGCACGAATCGAAGTCAATTTTTTCAAGGAAAAGTTGATAAATACACTTGGGTTGATATTGGTTCCTCTTATCTGCCCAGTGAGGTGAATGCGGCTTTCCTCTGGGCGCAAATAGAGGAAGCAGAGAATATTACCCAAAGGAGGCTTTCCCTTTGGAAGGGATATAATGAAAAGCTAGAAATTCTAGAGGCCCACAATAATTTACGCCGACCCGTCATTCCTCGGGAATGTGCCCATAATGCGCATATGTATTATATTTTATTGCCAGATTCACATATCCGACAATCCTTAATAACTTATTTTCAGTGCAATGACATCAATGCTGTCTTTCATTACGTTCCTCTACACTCCTCTCCAGCAGGACTTCAATATGGCAGAAGCAGTGGAAACTTATTTCAGACTGACGATTTAAGCAATCGATTATTGAGGTTGCCTCTATGGGTTGGTATGGATGAGGAGAGAATTAATTTAGTACTAAAAGCTATTTTCAAGTATATTTCACTTAGCTCAAGCTAATTCTTTGTGAAGAGCTACTATTATATTTCTCGAATTTCTTTTTAGTTTCTGTCAGAAAATATCAATAATCTATAGACTTGGTTAGAACTTTCCCATAACTCAATAATGAATATCAAAAAAAATGTAATTAAAAATAGCTGTATTTTATTTTTCCTGGCTTATTTAATCCCTTTTGTTTACAGCTATTTTTCAACTGATTACTTTATTTATACGAACTCTTGGGATGAACCCACCTACCTTTCTTACCAAGGTGCCTTATCGACACTCAAGACTCCTGGATATTTCATGTCTTCATGGGTTATTCTACTGCTTCATCATATTGGAGTTTCTGGAGCATATCAAAATCTTATCTTCGATTTTTTGATTCCTATTTCAATTTTTGTTTTACTGATTAGTTCTCTGAATCTATTAGGGTTGAATTCTGCTTCTAGCAGAGCATATGCGATCATCATTGTGTTTGGCTCAGTCTTGTTCAACAAAGCCAATCCATTTATAAAACTAATTTCGCAAAAGGATTTTGGTTTTCTGGTCTCTACCCAACAAGATTTTGGCTTTTGGATCTCTGCGATGGAAAGCTACCCATCTTTGTTGAGAACTCCAAACCCTCAATTTAGTTATCTGCTATTGATTAGTTTTCTGTACCTTTATCTAATATTTAGAAGAAGATTTCTCCTGTTGATTCCAATCCCCTTTTTATATTGGTCAGTTGCAATTCCATACGCTTTTTTTGTTATAGCGTTTCTTGTTTATAGTATTTTTCAGCCTAGAAAATACTATTGGCTGATAGTGATTAACTTCTTTATTATGCTTAGTCTCGGTACTCTGCTTTCCGCTCTTGCCAAGATATTAACACTGCTGTCACAATCCTTTTCTTCAAGTAGGCTATTTGCTCCTTTCGATATTTTTTTGATTTCCCCAATCTTAGTTTTTTCTGCCGCAGCTTACTTGTCTGTTATTCAATTCTATAAAGACAAGTCTAAAATATTTCCCTTATCTATCCAGCATATATATATATCTTCCCTGTTTTGTCTTTTATTGATGACTAACTTACAAGTCTTTACAAAGATTCGTTTAGACCCTAAGGGTCTTCAAGATAGCTCAGGAACATTTATTGCCTCATGTCTTTTGGTTTTAACTATTCATCTATTCTCAAAACAATTGGCAAACGGGAAAGAATTCTCAGGTATTATCTTAAGACTAAGACGACTTTTTTTGCTCATCATATTTGTTCTTCTGCTTTCTTCTCAAGGTTTCTCTTTTCAAAATATGCAATATAAAATTTTTATCGGGCCTAGGATAAATAAGGAATCTATTAGTGTCATCAAAGATAATTCCTTAAACGCTATTGTTCCACACATTGATGCTGCATCTAGAATGACTCTATTGGCTCCTAAACTACTAGCTCCTCCTTTTTCCTATCAATACAACTTTCCAGAAATCAATCGACTTTGCTCGCTAAATAAAAGCTTAATGAACAATGCTCAAAATTACCTGAAAGACGAAGGAGAGAACGGCCTGCTTTCTCCAGACATCATCAAATATGCGGAAGAATCTAATTCATTCTATATTCAACAAGAACGAATCTCTGAGGCGGCAGGATACAAAGACTATGATGTAGTGTGCTCAAAGACAGGCCATTTGAGGCGGGATTTCTATACACTCAGTCTTAAGAAGGATGAGATTTGGGCTTTTTTCCCGAATTGGCTATATCTGAAAGAAATGCTCTAGTACCGAATTTGTTATGCACCTAGGCGTTACAAATGACTGACTATATTCCATACGGTCGACATAATATTACACAAACTGACATTGACTCAGTTATATCTGTGTTGCAATCTGATCGGATTACCCAAGGTCCGGCAATTGAGCATTTTGAGCAAGCCGTTGTCGATTACTGCGGTGTCAAATATGCTATCACCGTTACCAGTGCCACTGCCGCTCTGCATATTGCTTGCCTTGCTGCTGGTTTGAAACCAGGCGATTGGTTGTGGACCTCGCCCAACACCTTTGTCGCATCGGCAAACTGTGGTCTTTATTGCGGTGCCCAGGTGGATTTTGTCGATATTGACCCTGAAACCTACAACCTTAGTGTTGACGCCTTAGAGCAAAAGCTATTGATAGCTGAGCGCCAGGGCAAATTGCCGAAAATAGTTGTTCCAGTACATTTGGCTGGGCAATCCTGCGAGATGGAGCGTATCGCTGGGCTCTCTCGAAAATATGGCTTTACGGTACTAGAAGATGCTTCTCATGCGATCGGAGCTCGCTATCGGGGACAACCGGTTGGCAATTGCCAGTTCTCGGATATGACTGTGTTTAGCTTTCATCCAGTCAAAATCATCACGACTGGAGAAGGGGGCATGGTGCTGACGAATCGAGATGATTTGTATGAGCAATTGATCCGTCTACGCACCCATGGCATTACTCGCAATGAGCATTTAATGACGGAAGCTTCTCATGGCCCTTGGTACTATCAGCAGCTAGATTTAGGGTTGAATTACCGAATTACTGATATTCAGGCGGCGTTGGGTTGGAGCCAAATGCAGCGCTTGGAAGAGTTTGTTGGACGACGACGGCAACAAAC
>CALDSK010000040.1 GCA_937911865.1 uncultured Synechococcus sp. | reverse complement strand
CTTGTTTATGCAGTTTGCCTTTGTAAAAAAAGGCTTGTGAGAGTAGAAAGCAAGCGGAAGTATGCTGTTTGGTAGGGAGATCTAGTTCCGCTCTCTCGATGTGAATAACGGCGTCAAAATCTGCGATCGCCCCTTCCTTGTCTTGAATGTCTATGCGACTAATGCCGCGACGGAGCAGTGCTTGAGCAGGCCGCGGATGTCCCTGTGCGATCGCCTGACTAAAGGCTGCGATCGCTTTCTTATAGAGCTGCCTTTGTGCGTACCCCAACCCCTGTCGGTATGTGAGTTTGGCGGTTTGCTGTCGCAATAAAGTTTTCAATAAAGTCTTTAAATGTTGCATGGTAAAAGAAACTTTTAGCAATAGCCTGAGCAATTGCTGCTGGTTCAGTCGTATTTTTTGGCGTTTGGTCAGTTAAAGATTGAGCGAATCTGTAGGCAGTCGATGCGATCGCGGGTGCTCAGCAGGCTCCGAGCGACAGAAGTGTACTGTCGCTAGAGCCGGCATTCTTGATGTCTCTACACGCCTTCTGACAGGCCTGAAGATATCTGTTCTTCAATCGGATTTCTAATTTCCGCAACCATTAATTGAATCTCAGCTGGGGGCGGTGGGGTCAGGCGTGATACCCCTAATGTCACAATAAAGTTAATCAGCATACCCAACGTGCCTATGCCTTCAGCCGAGATGCCAAAGAACCAGGTATTCATGCCGTAGAACTTCACGCCGATAATGTAGAAAAGCGTGAAGACTAAACCGCTGATCATGCCAGCGATCGCCCCTTCCTTATTCGTACGCTGATCGAAAATGCCCAGCACCAGCACCGGAAAAAAGCTGGCCGCAGCTAGCCCAAAAGCAAAGGCTACGACTTCAGCCACAAAGCCTGGCGGATTGATGCCAAAATACCCGGCCACAACAATCGCAAAGCCAACCATCACCCGACCGACCATCAGCCGTTTTGCTTCAGACGCTGCTGGATTAATGATTCGGTAGTACAGGTCATGTGCGATCGCGCTTGAAACCACCAGCAGCAAGCCCGACGCGGTCGATAGCGCAGCGGCTAGGCCACCAACCGCCACTAGGGCAACTACAAAGGGCGATAGGCTGGCTACTTCTGGCGTAGACAGCACAATAATATCGCGGTCTAACGTAATTTCATTGGTGGCTTCATCTGGCGTGAACTGTAGTCTGCCGTCTCCACTCTTGTCTTCAAAACTCAGCAGCCCGGTATTCCCCCACTTGGTTGCCCAGTCGAGCTGTTGTACTTCAGCAGGCGTTTTGTCGTGCAGGCTTTCTACTAAGTTGTACCGGGCAAATCCTGCGATCGCTGGCGCAGTCGTGTACAAAATAGCAATAAACAACAATGCCCAGCCTGCCGAATATCTGGCAGCTCGCACGTTGGGGACCGTGTAAAACCGAACAATCACGTGCGGCAGACCTGCGGTACCCACCATCAGCGCAATGGTAATGAACAGCACGTCGAGCATAGGTTTGTTCGCAAACGGCTCGGTATAGGCCGCAAACCCCAGGTCAGTCTGCAAACCGTTAAGCCGTTCAACAATATCGCCAAACGTAAACCCCAGCTGGGGTATGAAGTTGTTGGTGAGTAGCAGCGATATCGCAAAGGCAGGAATTAAATAGGCAACAATTAGCACGCAGTACTGTGTTACCTGAGTCCAGGTAATGCCTTTCATGCCGCCAATAATCGCGAAGAAGGCGACAATGACCATCCCGATCACCACGCCTGTCTCGACGGGAACCTGCAAGAAGCGGCTAAACACAATGCCTACTCCGCGCATTTGCCCAGCGACGTACGTCATTGAAACAAAGATAGCTGCAACTACCGCAACCCCACGAGCCACGTTAGAGTAGTAGCGATCACCGACAAAGTCTGGCACGGTATATTTGCCAAATTTACGCAGATAAGGGGCCAGCAACAGAGCCAGCAGCACATAGCCCCCGGTCCAGCCCATCAGATAGATAGAGCCGTCGTAGCCCAAAAATGAAATTAGGCCAGCCATAGAAATAAACGAGGCAGCGGACATCCAGTCAGCAGCTGTTGCCGCACCGTTGGCAATGGAAGGCACACCCTGATCGGCAATAAAAAATCCCTTGGTGTCTCTAACGCGCGATCGCCAGCCGATGTAGGTGTAGGCAGCAAAAGACAGAACTGCCAGAAAAATAGTCCAAACTTCAATAGACATGAGTATTGGGTAAAAAGATTGACTAAAACAGTGAACGAAAAGGAAAAGATCGGGCCCTAAGGCAGCAGGCGAGTTGCGGTCTCGTCCTCAACAGTTGTTTGATACGTTTTTGCCTGCTTTATCTGATTGCCTTTAGCGTATTTTCGGTCTAGTCTGTCCATCTGAATGGCGTAGGTAAAAATTAAGATGACAAAGACATAAATTGACCCTTGCTGAGCCATCCAGAAGCCGAACGGAACACCGCCAAGCTGAAAGCTGTTCAAGGGTTCAACCAATAGAATGCTCATAAAGATAGAGACCAAAGCCCATACGAGCAACAGATTTCGAATGAGCGCTTTGTTTGCACGCCAGTAGGCCTGACGAGAGTTGTGATATTTCATAAAGTATGAGCTGCTGTTGCTTGAGTTAGTCGAGAGAGAGAGCTGAGAGAGAATTCTTACGACACATCGATTTAAAGGCCGCAAGATTTTCCTCCGCTTTTCATGTTTACAACTTTGTGTCTAGAGGATTCTGCCAGACGGATTCTGCCAGGCGGAGTTTGCTAGTTGAGGAGGTTGTTAGAGATATCAGCGTTCCAGTCATCAAAGAAGCGAACGTTTCGATTTGGTAGCGCATGCTCAAGCGCTGCTTCAAATGCATATCTTCCATTGATGATAGGCCCCTTTGGACGAATAACGAGGCTAGTATCTTCCATAACATAGTGATTGACCATATTTGGAAAGTAGGGCGATGTCCGGCCCTCTGTTGAAGGAAGATGAAAAAGGGCTGGAATATTGACTAGGTGACTACGTTTAAGGCCCAACGCCTGGCGAAGTACTTGAATGTTATGGTCCATGTACGCTTGATATTGCCGATTTGCATCCCAAAAAGCGATATCTTCTAGCAGTTTCCCTACTGTTGTTTTCGTGCTTTTTTCAACGCTAGAAGGTTCGATTGCTGTTAGACCCTCAAACATCGTAGCGTCAGCAAATCCTCTATCGGCTAGTCGCTTCAAAATGATATTAGCGTTTAGAGGAGAGGCAATAAGGACTTGGAATCCTATGTCATTGTCAGCAGAGAGTAAAGAGATAATTTCAGACGTGTCGCCTGTTGCCAGCCAATCGGTATACAGATCAGGCAGTGACTGCACCTGTCGCGTTAGCTGATAGATGCGATTAGAGCAGAGCGTATACATAAGCAATTTCTGTTGGTTAACGTCGGTATTATTAGATGTCAACATTGCAAGCGTTAGCCTCTAAAACGGCGCAAAGCGTGACCTACAGCGTGCGTATACGTTTGCACACTGTAAGCCTATTAACGGCTGTTTTGTGAACGCTGTCGCTAACGGGGCAACAGTGTTCTATTTTGCTAAAACAGTGATCGCATACTCATCGAGTTCGGGTAGCTTGACCTCTTGGGTTAGTACGCGCATCGGAAACTTTTGTTGGCGATGTGGTGAATCGCTGCTGCGTTTTAACGACTTGCCCTCTTGCATTAGCACGCCGACTAACAGAAGACTGTTCACTAGCGCTATCAGCCGAGAGCGCGGTTGGCTGCTGAACCGGAACAACCTGTCCTCTTGCATTAGCCCGGGAACTGCCGCTGACACGGTTATTTGTGCTAGTTGATGCTGATGGTTCTACGGCGCAGCTAGATATGGCGACCGATATTGCACAGACAGCGATCGCTATAGCAGAGGAGCGTGAGCGCTGACGGCTGAGTTGTTTGATATTCATGGTATTAGTGTTGGATTGATAATCCTAAGAAGCGGTATTCTACATTTGACGATTTTCGCGCTAATTTGTGAGACAGTCTGTTGCTATCCGCATTCGCCCGCTGAAGCTGTCATAAAGCTGATAGAGAAGGGCTCCACAGCTGCTCTGTGTATGTTAATGTATACATAACAAGTTACTGTTGGACTTATGCCGGTAGCGGCTCGCTAAGCACTTCTCCTGGCCTAGCGAGGGTTACAAGCTCCAAATCGTGCGGCAAGCTAAGTGCAGAGTTCTAACAACAAATTTTGCACGAAAAGCAAATTAGTGACTATCTACAAGAACCTCTCAGGCTCAGCTAGTCAAAATTATGCACTACCTCAAAAAGTAATCAGAATCCTTACTGCCGATGCCGTTTAGCCACTGCGCCTACAGCTGCTGTACCCACCAGTAGGAGGGCAAAAGAAGACACCGGCTCTGGTACGCTTTTTGCATAGGTATCTGGCTGAAGTTTTGCAAGGGCAGCGTCGCTAATAATTTGGTGAGTCGTTGCAGTTGGATGAACATCGTCCCAGAACAGAAATTCACCAGGATTGTCACAGACGCCTTCAAAATTAAACCCTGGTTGAAAATTGATCAAACAGGATTCCGTTGTGTTATTGAAGCCAAACACCTCTGGATTATCAGCGGCTTCGTTAAATAGCGCATTGGCATCTAGCAAAATGACGTTAGTATCAGGATTGCGATCGCTAAACTCGCCTATCTTTTGCGAAAGCTGCTGATTGTGCAGCGCTGTTAGCTGCCCGATGGTAGAAGAGACATCTGCTTCGCTCTGCTGATCTAAAAAATTAGCAAACGGCGTATCTTCTAGCGGTGGTAGGTTCATAACTATAAAGTCTTTTGCACCTACCGCGTTGAGCTGCTCAAGGCCACTGATAATGTTGCCTGTTACGACGTTCGGCAATTGCTCTATGGGCAGATCACCCAGCGACTCTGGACTGGTCAAGGCCGCAAAGTAGTCATTTGCACCTGCGGAGATAACGTTGAGAGAATTTTGAGTATTCGGCAGCGCATCAGCAATCATAGAAAATTCTTCAACTTGCTCTTGCAGCCCGGATAGATTGTCAGCAAGTGCCGGTAAGTCAGCATCTGTCAGGTTGTTGTCTGAAGATAGCGCACCACCAAAAGCAAAGTTAATGCCATCTGCTGGATCGGTCGTGGAGGGCGAGATAGCTAAATCGGTACGTAGCACAGGAGAGAGCTGTAGCTCGTTGGCTACATTTTCTATCCAAAGCGCACCGTTTGAAAACTTCTGAGCGTAAGGAGCACTAGGAGGCAGTGCCGGAACACCTTCAGTAGAGAATGCGCTAGTTAGCGTGAATAAGTTGCCTGCATCCACTATGCTATCCCCAAAGATGTTAATCGCTTCAAAGGAAGTAGATTGCTCAGACTCGTAATCGTACTCACTGTAGCCTGTTGCTACGGCAGGGGATTTGTGAGCTAGCAGACCGGTCATTAGCGCACCTGTCAGTCCGATTGCCAGGCCGTTTAGCTGCAGCCGCTTAGCCCAAATTAGCTGATTGAAAGCTTTCTGATGACTCTGCTTTTTCTGTATCTGCTTTTTCTGTGTCCGACTTCTCTTTGACTGCTCTCTTTTTTTCTGATTTCTTTTTTTCTGATCTCTTTGGAAAACTGTCTTCATGTTGATCTCCTGGCGAACTAGAAATGTCTCGCCTGTAGGAGAAGAAAATTATGCGACCTATTCCATGTCCTTATCACCGTGTCATAGTCTAATAATGACACAAGCTCAATGTCTAATAATGACACAAGCTCAATCACGACACATAAAGAGATTCACGCAAAAAGACTCTTCAGATAAATAAAATGAATGATACATACATAGATTCAGAAAGCGATGCAGTAGTAAACAGCTGCCTCCTTATCGTAGATGTTCAAAACGGCTTTCTTAATCAAAGAACTGATCACATTGTGCCAAGAATTGAGTCTCTCTTAGAAGAGCCATTTTTTGAATATGTTATTTTCACGAGATTTATCAATAGTCAAAACAGTTCCTACGTCAAGCTAATGGGCTGGAATAAGATGTTTTTAGATGAAGAGACAGAAATAAGCCGTTCGCTTCAACCATTCGCCAAAAGCATCTATGAAAAAAGCACGTATACCGCGCTTACTGAAGAGCTGAATCAGTTTCTTATCCGTTGCAATATCAAAACAGTTTTCATCTGCGGTATCGATATAGACTGTTGTGTATTGGCAACAGCCGTAGGCTTATTTGAGGTTGGAATACGCCCCTATGTGCTGACCTACTACTCTGCATCCAATGGCGGAGAAAACAGTCAAAGGGCTGCTATTACAGTGCTAGAGAGGTTAATTGGGAAATGCCATATCATTGATTACAAACTTAGATAAAAATAGTGTTCTTCACTACAGAAAATTCAATACAGAAAATAAACGCTGCTGAACATCTAAGGTTGTCTCTATTCTCAGCGTCTCTCACGGTAGAACTCGCTAAAGAGTTACCTTAGTTTCGTCTGCCTGTAGAATCCGGCACTCTAACGCTCTTTCTGTTGCTAAATTTCTTACTATTTACTAAATTTTTGACCAAACTGCATAATCTTTATCCAAAAAAACGAGACTCTCGTACGGCGTTTTTTCTTTGCTGAGTGAGAATGAGAAAAAATGCTTGTAGAGAATGTATAGGACAAGAATAGCGTCAACATTAAAGGACAGATAATGAGCGCCATACAAGTACTGACCTGTGTTTCGCGAGGTGCGGACGCGCAAACCCAGGTGAGTTTGCTAACAGAAATCAGCGGCTACTTGCCGCCAACCCTTAGAGAAGCGGCCCTGCAAATAGCACTGGCTGCAACCAAACTCATTCAGCATGGGCCAGATCGCCTTGATGCGCTAAAGCGCTTGGCGCCAGCGCTGCCGCCTTATTTGTTTCCAGAAGCGCTGGCAATTGGCAGCGCTATGCCCTCTGAGATCGCGCGCGTAGAGGCGCTACAAGCCTTAGCACCTGAACTCTCACCCGAGCTGCTGTTGCAGTCAGTAAGCATCGCTCGTAACCAAGATTCTGAGTACTGTCGCACTTTGGCTCTTGCAGCTGTTGTAGGCCAGCTACCGGCAAAGCTAAGAGCAGAAGTGTTATCAGAATCACTCGCGGCAGCTAGAGCTATTCCGTCTGGGTGGTCTGGCAACAACATGTATTGCGCGCATGCGCTGGGAACGGTTGCAAATCTTCTTCCAGAAACGTTACGATCGGAGGTATTGCAAGAATCGCTTGATGTTGCAAGCGCTACTGAGGAGCACTGGTGTCGCTCCATCGCCCTTGCAAAATTAGCGCCTAAGCTATCAGCGGCAGAGCGGGTAGGCGTATTGCAAGAAGCGCTCGATGCTGTTGTCGCTGAAGAAAAGACTTGGGCTGTCGCTCAAGCTCTCCCGGTTTTAATTCCTGAGCTGCCCCCTGAACTGTTATCAGAAGCACTGGCTGTCGCTATGAGTATTCAGGCAAAGGGCGATCGCACCAAAGCGCTTGTTTCTTTAGCCGATAGACTACCGGAGGTGATACCCGAAGCCTTCGCCGCAGTTAAAGATACTCGGACCGATTGCACTCGGGCCTTGGCACTGACCGCATTAGCGCCTAAGTTGCCTCCTGAGCTGCTACCTGAAGCATTTGGTATGGCTAACAATATTCAAATTGAGTGCGATCGCATCACCGCACTCATCGCGCTAGCTTCCCCCATATCAAATTTGCCAAGGCGTGATCTTTACCCGCTTTGGCAGACCATACTCCACTTGCTATCTTCTCAGTCTCAACAGAGCTTTCTACACAGTGTACTAGCGCTAGCTGCCGTTATTTCTTCTTTAGGTGGCCGAGAAGCCGTAGCAGAAATGATAGTTGCGGCCCAAGAGATGAGGCCGTATACGTTTTTTGTCAAACTGAATGCTATGGGGCTGAGCTAAGAGCAAACCCTCTCAAATTTTCTCTGAAACACTGCATAATTTGAAGTCATTATTGCTGAGACTTAAATGGAAGTGCTGTTCTAAATTTGAAAGGTCAATAGAACACTACCTCTCGAATATCTGTTGTTAGCTGTGCATTAATTACCTTTCTTCTGTATGCAAACTATTCCTCGCGCTCGGTTTCCTAAGATTCTGCAAATTTTCCGGTGGGCGATTGATCCTGTCGGCTACATGCAGAAAAACTTCAGTCGCTGTGGAGATGTTTTTCAATCACCGGTTTCGTGGAACAGTCCTGAGCAATACCATTTACTCAGCAGACCAGAAGATATTCAATACATGCTCACCCATGATACCGGTAGGGAACTCTCTGCTCCGGGTGAACTCAACAACATATTTGAGTCTTTGATTGGCCGACAAAATGTAATCCTACTGAGCGGTAAACAGCATAAAAAGCGTCGGCAGCTGATTATGCCACCTTTTCATAGAGAGCATCTTGAAAAATACAATCAGGCAATACAAGAGATCACCTATCGCGATATAGCCGGATGGTGGGTTGGTGATAGCTTAGATGTTCGTACGGCGATGCAGAGAATTACGCTACAAGTGATTTTGAAAGTCGTATTTGGCTTTCATCAGGGTAAGCGCTATCAAAAGCTAAAGCAGCTGCTGAGCCTTCGGCTAAATATGTCTAGTACGCCTCTAACCTCGCTCATTATCTTTTTTCCTTGGTTGCAGAAGGATATAGGCGACTGGAGCATTGGCGGGCGAATACGTCAGCTAGCAGAAGAAACAGACGAACTTCTGTTTGCGGAAATCGAAGAGCGCCGAGCGAGTGCTCACGCTGGAAGAATGGACATTTTGTCTCTACTGATAGCTGCTAAAGATGAAGAAGGCAATCATCTCTCAAACCAAGATTTGCGGGATGAATTATTAACCCTGATAGTTGCTGGCCATGAAACGACAGCTACCGCACTGACCTGGGCAATGTATTGGATACACGCTCTGCCAGAGGTGAAACAGAAACTGCTATCGGAGTTGGAGGCTTTTTCAGAGTCGGTCGATGCGGGTAAGCTGCTTAAGCTGCCCTACCTCACAGCAGTCTGTAATGAAACGCTACGCATTCATCCGGTGGCGATGCTAACCTTTCCTCGCCGAGTAGAAGTTCCTCTTGAGCTTAGTGGCTATCAGTTCTCTCCAGGAGATCTTTTGGTGGGCTGCATCTATTTACTTCACCAGCGGGAAGATCTTTACGCTCAGCCGCAGCAATTTCGCCCTGAACGCTTCCTTGAAAGACAGTTTTCACCCTATGAATTTATGCCGTTTGGTGGTGGGGTCCGCAGATGTATAGGGACTGCTTTAGCGCAGTGCGAGATGAAAATTGTTCTAGGCACTATCTTGAGTAATATGCAGCTATCGTTGACTAGCGCTTGTCCTGTAGAGCCTGCCAGGCGGGGTGTCACACTGGGGCAGAACGCTCCTGTCAGAGTCAAAACAATAGAAAAATACATTCCTGCACATCGGTGAAACCATGCGACTGTCTGCCGCGTTTAACAAGCAATCAACAACTTTGTATGAGTTCAACGCTTTTTCTTACGGTATCGACAATGAGTGAGAATACGAAACTAAACAATATACGGCTGCTGATGGCTTTTCTTTGCACGTCTGTTGCTATAGTCAACGCCAGTTACCGCTATGAGCAGATTGTAGACCTATTTTTAAACACAGATACGCCGACGACTCAGTTAGAAGAAAAGCTTTTCTTGTATATGCAGCCAACTGCTAAGCAAGTCGACAGACATTCGCCTCTATAGCCAGTTTCCGAGGAGCACATAAGACGCCCAGTAGGAAGGATGGTTGTAGTTTGGGTGGTTAACTAGCTTAAGTTGGGCTTGCCTGAGCGCCTGAGATTTAGAGAAGGATGGATTTTGTACGAGCTGCCGGTAAAATTCTGTCATTAAGAATGCGCTGGAGCGATCGTCAATGCTCCACAAAGAGGCTAGCGTACTACGTGCACCCGCTCGGACTGCAACACCTGCTAGTCCCAAAGCTGCTCGCGCATCGCCTTCCGCCGTTTGGCAGGCGCTCAGCGTTAATAGCTCAATAGGCTCAGATTGCGTTTGCCGGGTCTGCAAGATGCTGTTTAACTCGTCCATGCTAATTCGGCGATCGCGACTACGCAGAAATGTTTTACTCAAGTCGGAACTAAATTCACCATGGGTTGCTAAATGAACAATCTGAAAAGACGTTTGTTCGATTTTCTCTTGCAGTGCTTCAGCCGTAAAAGATTGGTTTAGTAGAATTGTTGTTTCAGGAATTTCCTCAACAATGCCTTCTTTTTCGGCTTCTACTGCGGTAAGTGGCGTAAAGCCTTCTACTGAGTCACTAAGTCCAGCAAACAGCAAACGCATTTCTTGGCGCTCTATAGGCTGCGGATTCAGCAGCTCTAGCCCTGGCGTTAGGGCAACGCCATAGGTTTCAACAATGTAGCGCTCGCCGTCGTAGAGCGCGGCCATGGGAATATTTTTTAGAAAGCCGTCGAGTACAAAAACCAGGGTGCCAACCTGACTGCTATTTAACGCTGGCTGTGCCGGGCGAATCAGCCAATCGTAAACCTGCGAGGCGAGTGCTTCGACGGTTATTTGACTCTCTGGCTGAGTGATTTGACGACGTAGGTCGCTCAAGGTTCTCTCTACGCTTTCTCGTTCAACCTCTGTTGAATAATGAACTAGCTCACTTTGATTGGGTAGCTTTAAAACAACTTCTAAGCTGTCTTCTAAGATAATGGGATAAACAACCGCCGCTAGTGCATCATTTGACCGATCGGAGAGCGCTTTAGTTTGTTCAACAACTCGGTCTATCGCGATAGGAACATCTATGCAAGCCTCTCGAAAGAAGTTTTGAAGCTCAACGGTTTGCAGCGATTCTAGGGCCTCTCTAGCAGCGCTTAAGTCTTGCTGCTGAGGCTCCCCCGTCACCGGGTGAAGCAGTAGCGCTATTTGTTCTCTGTAGGCAGGTTCGACACTTTCTGTAAAGGAAAACTGCTGATCTCTATTAATAGAGGCGATATCTAGCCGGAGTGACTGTAAGGTCTTGATAGCTTGCTGATAGGAGGCGATCGCCTCAGTTCTCATGCTTATCAAGTTCTCGACGGAGGCGTTTTTCTGCTCAGATTGAGCTTTTAGAAGGCGACCCATCTGCCACTGCCAAAGGTAAACAACATCGGTCGCATTGGCCGATGTTGCGAGCTGTAGCGCCTGCTGAGTGAGCGCTTCGGCAGATGACCACTGCTGCGTTTTTTCGTAGAGTCCGCCCAATAGCCCTAGTGCGTAAGATTGAGTGCGGCGATCGCCTAACTGCTCGCTTTGCCTGGCAGCCGTGGATAGTAGCATTGCTGCATCCAACGAGGAAGAGAGATCGGTTGCTTTAGATAGCGTATCGGCTAAGTTGATACGAGCGTAGATAGTTGATTGGCTGACAGGTCGCGCTTCTAGCTGACGCTGAATTTCTGAGATAAGAGACTGAGCTTCTGTTGTTGCTTCTGTCGTTGCTTCTGTCGTTTGAGCGTTTTCGGCTAGCAGGCTTAAACGGTTTAGATTGGCCTGTAGTCCTGTAGTATCAGAACTTGTGGCCGCAGCCTGCTGGTACCAGCCGAGCGCAGCGGCAGTGTCCTGCTGCGCTCGCGTTGTATTTCCTAAGCCGAGCTGTATGAGTGCCACCATCTCAGCCACTCTATTGCTCTCCTCTAAATTACCCTGTTCACCCTGTAGTTCGCTCTGTAGCTTCAGAGCACTTTCCAAGCTCTCTTGTAGGCGATCGCGCGAGTCCTCTAAATTGCCCACTGCTCGAAGCCCTTCACCCAGGCTGCGGAGTTCTGCGATCCTACTAAAAGAATTGGGCTGAGAGACCAACGCTTGTGACTGCTCGTTTAGCAGTGTTAATGCTTTCTGATAAAAGCCCAACGTTTGCAGAGCGCGGCTTTGATTAATCTTGTTTTGAACAAGGCGACTGCTATCATCTAGCGCCTTATATCTTTCAGCAGCCTGTTGCCAGCTAGTTAAGGCCTGCTCTGCTTGGCCTTGCGTAAGCTGTAGCTGTCCTTGAATGTCTAACGTCTGTGCAATACCAGAGGTACGACTAGCCGATTGAGGCGAGCTGGATAGTAAAGCTAGGCTATTTTGAACAGCTTCATTGGCTTGTTGCCAATCCCCTAGCTGCTGGTATACGAGTGCTAAATTGCTGAGTGCGATCGCCTGAGAAAGCGTATTGCCTTGCTGTTGGTGGGCAGTCACTGCCGTTTGCAAAGTAGCCGCAGCTTCCACAAAGTGTCCCGATTCGTACAGGGCTCTGCCACGTGCTTCTAGCGTTCGATCTGTTGTTTGGGATACCGCTGTTTGGGATGCCGCTGTTTGGGATGCCGCTGTTTGAGATGCTGCATCTGCTACGACGAGTGGTTCAGTTGAACTAGATGCTTGTAGATTGCTCAGTGCTGATTGAGGTATTGGAGAGTGAGGCGCTGTAGAGTGAGCAGCCCGATAGGGAGATAAGAGTATGCATAGGATAGTTAGCCAGCACAGCAGGCAGAATTGAATGAGGCGCGATCGCATGCAGCTTTTACTCATGGATGTAGCTCAGGAAAAAGCAATTGTTAATAGGAATATGACAGTTTTATTAGCTGGTTTGTTAGCTGGTAAAGCAGCCTTTTCTGGGTAGAAGACTGCATAAGTTACACATTTTCGCATCGAGTATCTAATAGAGCGTCGTTGATGCACATTTGCTTATTTTAAGGCAAATGGTACGCATCTCTTTTAAGAGATATTTTCGAGGTAAAAACAAACAGCTATAGCAAAGCAAGGATGCATTCTTACTTTGCTAGTCGAGTTGCTCGTTGCTATATAACGGTTTCAGCCGATGATAGTGTCCTAAGCAACTCGACAGATGCTATAGATGACAGCAAAAGATGACAGCAAACATTTACCAGTAATACATCATGAACCTAAAACAACGTTTACTACTACCTGCGACAGCGCTTTCCATAGCAGTTACGACCTTCGCTACTGTTCACTACCCAAACGCCCTTCAGGCGCAAGAAACAGACTCTCTACAGCTTGAGAAAAGCGCGCAGATTGTCTTTCAGCCAGACGACGATAATCAGATGATTGTAATCTCTGACAGAGCCGTTTACTCTCTAGACAATCCGGCTCTTCAGTTCATCTATTCGCCCAATCAATATGTCGTTGAGGCGTCTGGGCCTAGCTCAGAAGAAACCGCGGAAGCTGCTATCAGTATTATCGAAATCTGGTCTAAAGAAGACTATCTAACCCTGAAAAATGCGGGCGATGAGCTAGGTGATTTTCCGCTGCGGTTAACCGTATCGGTATCCGCTAATCCAGAAGGGTTGCCTTTGGAAGACTGGATCTCAACGTTGCCAAATGCCATTTTAGAGAAAGATGGCGGAACCATGGAGCGTAAGTCTATTGCGGGTCAAGAGGGCATCACCTTCGCCCGCGAAGACATGCTGACCGCTTACCAAAGCACCGTATTGAAAGATGCGACCGGTGAAAAGGTCATCATGATCAGCGTCGGTGGCTTCCACGATGCAGCGCAGTATGATGACAGCGCTGCATACCAGTCAGCTTTTGAGAAGATAGAGTCATCGCTGAGGCTAACCAATGCTTCAATCAATGAGTACAAAATTGACTAGCCGGTCATAAGCGCGTCTTTGTTCTGCACCTAGCTCTGACCCTTTACTGGTAGCCCTTGACGGGTAGAGAGTCAGAGCTAGAGTACAGCGCTGGATTTTCTCAAAAAGATATTTGAAGCAACAATCTGCTACTGTCTCAAAGCTAAGATGCTGAAATTATGCATGCTGTTGTAATTCACAAGCTGAAGGCAGCGCTCACGCTACGCCGCCAACAAAACTCATTGACGTCAACAAAATTCATTGACACGGTACGGCTGCTTGAGCGGCGGCAGCGAGCGTTTCTGCAACTAGCCTGACGCTGCCGTTTTCTCTAATCCAACCCTGTGCTTCTACGATATTCTCTTGTGTAGACGTCGCAAGCGTAGAAGCCGCAGGCTCAGGCAATACGCTCGAATGAGCTGTTTCTGTAGGTGCTTCCAACACAGCCCAATCTGATAAGGGTACATCCCCAACTAACGCATCAGTGGGGTTTGATGGCAATCCACCCCGCCCCGTTACAACAAATTCACTGCTCTGACCGTCGCCATTGCCAGCGCAAGTCTGAGTAATTTGATTTGAGGCATCTGCAAAGGTGGCTGGCAGTTCAGTTAAGCCACTGCTCGGATCGGTATCTGGTGTGGCAATATCGACTGTTCCCGGCGTGCCTAACTCTGAACTTGCTGTGATGTCATTGGCGAGCGGATTATCTTGAGATTGGGCGGTAATACCAAACAGGCCCGAGGTGTTAATGCGAACGTTGCCGCCGCTACCGCTAAATGCATTGGCGAGAATGTCGCTGTTCTCATCGGGCACAGAAACAACAGCCGCTGCCTGAATATCAATATTTCCACCATTCCCGCCTGTGCCATCAGTTCCCGCTGTTGTAGAAATGAGGCTGCCATTTCGCAACAGCAAAAGGTCGAGACCTTCTAGCACAATGTTGCCGCCATTCACCGCTGCGGTTTCAGCAGTCAGCCGTCCGTTATCTAAGCGCACGGTATCGGCTGCGATCGCCATATTGCCAGCCGTGCCACTGCCTTGACTATCTACCTCAATTCTGGCTTGGTCTAGTACCCGTAGGTCTGAGGTAGAAAGCCGCACTGTACCCCCGCTACCGGCTGAAGGTCTCGTGGTACTAGCGAATAAACCGCTGAAGAATGATGGATCGTCACCGATCTTGAACGTGTTGTCTCCTGAGAGAATGGTGCTATCTGTAATATCGAGATTAATATCGCCTGCGCGTCCATCGCCGCCCGTTCTTGTAAGAATCCGGCCGCCGCCTATGAGTTCAAGGGTATTCGCTTGGGCCGTGACGCTCCCACCGGCAAAGCGATTATCAGTAGTCGTAGAAACAAGCCCGTTGTCAATTAGGCGGATCAGATCAGCGGTCATGTTTACATTGCCACCTCGACCTTGAGCACCCTCTCTAGTAATTGCGAAAATAGTGGTAGCTATTGATGGAATGTCTGGATCTACGCCTTCTATAGAGATGCGATCTTGCGCCTGGATAGTAACATTTCCCGCATCGCCACGCCCGTCTGTTGTTGATTGAAACTGCGCACCATTCATCAAATCTAGCGAGCCAGCCGCGATCTGAATACTACCTGCACTGCGAATATCGTCTGTGTTGTCTGGCTGCGCTGCGTTTTCAGAAAGCGGGCTCATGTTGCTGAAAATATAGCTTCGATCAAAAATGGCGAGGTCTTGAATTTCAAGCGTGACATTGCCCGCATCGCCTCGACCCGACGAATCAGTTGAGAGTCGCGACTGCCCTGTAAGCGACAGCGAATCTGCCACAATTTGAATATCGCCGCCGTTTCCCTGTCCGTCAGTTCTAGAAGAGAGTGCTGATTCATCCGTCAGCGACAATACAGGCGTCGTAATTTGAATATCACCGCCGTCACCAACGGCAGGATTGCCAGCAAAGTTAGTAGATACATCGCTAAAAATTCTACTCTCGCTTTCAATCGCAACGCTCTGTGACGCATCAATAATTACGTTACCCGCATTGCCTTTACCTATAGTGTTCGCCTGTAGTCGCGCCTGATTTGTCAGCAGCAGTGAAGAGGTTTCAATCTCGATGTTGCCAGCGCTACCGGCTGCAATAAGGGTGCGATCGCCTCCACCGAGACCACTGGAGATGAGACTTCCGTCTATCGTCGTGCGATCGCGCGTCTCAATCCTGACCTTACCTGCTCTTCCTTCTCCTAAAAGCGTTGATTGCACAATACTTCTATCGGATATAGACAGTTCATCCGATAGAAGTAAAACATCTCCTCCATCACTACGACTGGCTCGAACAATATTGTCCAGAACAGCGTTAACCAGTCGAATGCGATTAGCGCTGAGCGTGATGTCTCCTGCTTGGCCTGCAACAAACTCAGCCTCACCAACCGTCCCAGCGGACAGTCTACTGTCGTTGATGATATCTAACTCGTTAGCTGTTACAGTTACGCTGCCGCCGCTGATTGTGAAGTCTGACGCGCTTACACGAGAGCCGTTAGCAACCCATACATTCGAGCGAGCAACATCCTCTGGAAATTCCAAACTGCTATCTGCGTTGAGTACAACCCGACCAGGCTCGCTAAGACCCCCTAGCTCTATACGTCCGCCCAGTGCACTTATCCCACCATTCTCTACATTGATATCACCTCCTAGCAGCGTGATGCCCTCACCATCTACCACTCGTAGACCGCCGCCCGGAGCGCTATCTAGACCAACCGGTGGCAGCGTTCGAGCATTGTTTGTAATAGCTGCAGGGTTCGTTTGATTGAACAGAAACGCAGAGGGCCGCACCGTCAACATTGGCGCTGTGGGCGAACCGGTCTCGCTCATCTCAAGCTCAATAGCGTCAGCAGTGGTTGCAAGAAAAGAGCCGCCTTGTAAATTCAAGCGGACATTTTCGCCAAAGATAATACCGTTCGGGTTAATAATGAAGAGATCGGCATCGCCAAAAACGCCCAGCAAACCAAAGATTTGTGACTCAGTATCGCCGGTTACTCGGCTTAAAATGCTATCAACACCCGGGTCGGCAAAGTAGATAGCGCGACCCGCTTCGACATGGAAGGTTTCAAAACTGTGTAATAAAGAATTTCCAATCCTCGATCCACCCTCAACAACGTCTCCTGGATAGTCTGGAGCGATCGGGCTAAGCGTGGAGGACTCTTCTCCTAATGTGTCGTCAGGAATAGGCATCAGCTGCGCTGACACTGAACCTGCAGAAGAAAGCAGCATTCCGGCTAAAACCGTTGTCAGCGTAGATTTCCATCGAATATGACGCATAGAAATTATTCTTTTAGCGATTTATTTCGTAATCGTTTATTTTGCAATCGTAAGACTAATGGCGATGCTTGAGATTAACTCAATCAAGGTAAGAACAAATCGTCAGTAGCACAAGCCTCAGTTCTCAAGTTCACACTTTTATAGACAGCGATGCATAATTTCTGTCGCTCTCAGCTGAGTATATTGCAAGTGTTTCCAGTTGTACGCTTGTGTTTTCATCCTTCTTCTGAAGAAATAAAGGAGAAATAAATCTGTTAAAGCAATAAATCTTAAATGTATGGACTTACGTGAATGTAGGAGACTTTGTACACTTTAGAATAAACAGTTTGAAATAGACAATGCTATTTCAGCTGTAGAAAATATCAGCTTATGGCCATAAGCTTGTAGGGCATTAGCTTGTAAGGCCATAAGCTTAATGTTGGTAGAAGTGTGAGGGAGTTTTATGACGCATAATATGACGCACAGATTAATTCTGCGCAGATTAACAGCACACAGCCCGATGATGCGCAGATTGACAACAGTTTGCTTTGTTTTTTGTTTTGCGCTCGCGACCGTTTTTGGGTGGCCCAGGCTTCATCGCGTGCAGGCCCAACCTACTGTTGCCCATGTCGCTACGGGCTCAGGTGGCGCAGTGGCTAGCGTAGATGCGCTAGCCACCCAAATTGGTATTGATGTGTTGAAAGAGGGCGGTAACGCAGTAGATGCAGCGGTAGCAACCGCGGCAGCACTAGGCGTGACTGAGCCGTTCTCTGCGGGCATTGGCGGCGGCGGCTTTATGGTGATATATCAGCCGGACCGATCGCTCTCGACTGGCGAATCATCAGGGGCTCAGTCGGTTGAGGCCAATGTAGAGACCAGTGTAGAGGCCAGTGTAGTTACTTTAGATGGCCGAGAAGAAGCCCCTGCGGCGGTCCGTCCCGATCTTTTTACAGATCCAGATAGCGAGACCGGAGCCCCTTTGCCCTTTTTCCCGAATCGAATTAGCAGCGGTTTGGCTGTGGGCGTCCCTGGGACGCCTTTGAACTGGGCGACCGCAGCTGAGCGATATGGCACAAAGCCGCTGTCAGAACTTTTGCAGCCAGCGATCACACTAGCAGAAACCGGATTTTCGGTAGATGAAACCTTTGCTGGCCAGGTAGAAGGCAATCAGGAGAGATTTGCAGCCTTTGAAAGTACTCGCTCGCTCTATTTGCCAAATGGACAGCTGCCTCCTGTGGGTAGCCAGCTGAACAATCCTGATTTGGCTAAAACTTACCGACTTTTGGCTGAGCAAGGGGTAAATGCTTTTTATCGAGGAGAGATTGCAAGTGCGATCGCTCAAACCGTCCAAAATCCACCTGTCGTTGATGAGCCTTCGTTTAAAGTGTGGCCCGGTCAAATGACCCTCGCCGACTTAGACCGCTACGAAGTTCGCATTCGCCCGGCCGTAGAAAGCACCTACCGCGACTATCGCTTTTACGGCATGGGCCTGCCTAGCAGCGGCGGCACGACGATTGCCCAGACGTTGAATCTGCTAGAAGGCTACGATTTGAGCGAGCTAGACCGCGCAGAAGCACTGCACCTATTGATTGAATCCGAGCGCTTGGCGTTTGCCGATCGCGGTGCGTATTTAGGCGACCCTGAGTATGTTGATGTGCCTTTGCCAGGGCTGTTGAGTAAAGACTATGCGAGCGATCGCAGGGCAACCATACCCGCTGAAGCCCCTGCCAATGAAGCTGACTATCGAGCGATCGCGGGCGATCCTTTAGCCTACCAGCAAGACCCTAGCCCTAGCCTAACGGGCGCACTGACAGCTGCTTCAACGGACGGCGAAGGGCTTTCAACAACTCACCTAACGGTTGTCGATGCGGACGGCATGATGGTTTGCTACACCCTCACGATAGAATCTACGGGCGGTAGCGGCATTGTGGTCCCAGGCTACGGATTTATCTTGAACAATGAGCTGACAGATTTTGATGTAGATAATCCTCATCCCAATGTTCCTGAGCCGGGTAAGCGGCCCCGTAGCAGCATAGCGCCTACTATCGCCAGGACTCCCGATGGTAGCCTGCTGGCGTTTGGCTCTCCTGGTGGCTCTACCATCATTACTACCGGGTTAAATATTGCGGTGAATATTGTTGACTTTGGTATGGGATTAGAAGATGCGATCGCCGCGCCCAGGCTCTCTCAACGCAATAACGGAATTACTCAAGTAGACCAAGGCTTTGAGGAGACTGAGCAGGGTGAAGCCCTCTTAGCCTTCGGTCATCAGCTTGATTCAACTGACGAAATTGGCGCGGCTACAGGTATCTTGGTTAGCCCAGAAGGTGAGATTACAGCTGTAGCAGAGCCCAGTCGCAGAGGCGGTGGAAGCGCTATGACAACAGAATAGGTGTGAAGAGATAGTTCTGTTTGCGACTTCGACAACGCTAGCTCTTCAACAACGCTAGCTCTTCAACAATGCTAGTTCATAGAACCATGCTATGGGCTAGCCGATAAGCCGTGCGACTTTGACCGCAGAGGAGATGGCTCCCTCATGCAAGCCATCTCCTAAGTATGCTCCAGCATAATAGGTATTGCTCTCTCCGTTGGTCTCGATGATTTCGTTGCGATGTTGGAAAGCTTCGGTGGTGTAAAAGGGAGTGTGTTGCTTTTGCACGTGGATGATTTTATCTTCTTGGATATTGTCTTCTAGCTGAAATGACAGAATATACTTTTCAAGGGAGGAAACACCACAGAGCTGATTGAGATAGCAATTGTAGCCCCATCGATGATTTGACTGAACGAAGTCAAACTCGGAAGGATGCCGAACGCCGTAGCTGCTGTACATAGATCTGTCGCGATGCACGACAGTCGTAATGTGATTGCCCTTCCAAGGTGAAAATCGCTTGCGTTCAACGTCGTCAGGGTCGGCCAGCATCGTCAAAACCTGATCGGGTGGTGTGGCAAATACCACTTTGTCAAACTCGTGAATTTCGCTGTCTGCGCACTCAATTTTGACGGTATCTGCGCTTCTGTAGATGTTAGCAATTTCAACGTTGGTAAAGATATCTCCTTTAAATCGCTCTACAATCTTCTCAATATAGGAATATACGCCTCCTTCTACTCTTAGCCATTTAACCGAAAGATAGTCGCGCAGCATTGGGAGTGCCAGTTCTGCGGGAACCTCGTCAATATATTCGAGAGGAATTGAGTAACTATACATCGTCAGCAGCTTGAGCCAAAGGTGACTAACCAAGTCTTCTTTTAGATGCTGTGATAGCGGCTGATTGTGAAAGACAGCACTGGAAGCCGCTCTCACTTTTAGCCACAGGCCCACAGACTGAAGATTGACAGCATTGAATCGAAGCTGTTCAATAATGCGCTGCATTCCCTTTGCGTTTCTGTTACTGGCGACACCTGATAAAAAGCGAGTGCCGCTCTCAGTAAACAGTCCTGAACCAACAGCAACAGGCAGTAGCTTTACGTCAAGCTCGTTCATGAGCGCAACAAAGTTATGAAATGTATTTGGAAATTCAAGCGGCCCACTTTCTAAAATTTCGACACATTCGGTATGACTTGGCCTGACGTTTTTGTTTAGGGTGCGAATGTTCCCGCCCAGCATGGGCTGTCTTTCAAACAGGCCAACATAGTGCCCTTGCTTGTTGAGGTAATATGCCGCTGCCATGCCAGCAGCACCGCCACCGATAACTGCAATTTTCATCGCTGTCCTCCTAAAGAGTATAAAGATGTGGGCCGCAGGGTGTTTGGATTAGCGATCGCCTAAAATCACATCACCTGATAGCCGTTGATAGAGCAGTGCGCCCGTCCAAACGGTGGGCGCAAATCCTGGGTAGCCTGATGAGGCATTACAGAAATAGAAATGATTGAGCGAGGCTTGATGGTTTAGTCGTCCGAGACCCATGTTTTTTGGCGTTAGTTTAGAGCCATAAGAATTGCCCTGTGGACACAAGCAATAGCGCTCGTTGGTGGTTGGGCTGCCGGTAACGTGAAAAACCATATGCTCCCTAAAGTTAGGGACATAGCGCTCTTCTATTACATCGAGAATAGAGTCTAAGATCTCTTGTTTCTTTTGATAGTAGGCTTTGCGATCGCGTGCTTTCAACGCTTTAAAGTAGCCGTAATTGGCCACTGTCAAAAGCTCAACAACCTGACAATCTTCTGGACAGTCTCTATTTGCATCAGTCAGTAAAGTTGGCGTGGTGATCGCAAAGCTCGGATTAGAAAAGTCATTATGCTCGTACATTTGAGAAAATGCTTCGTTTAAGCTTTGATGCCCGGTATGGAAAAGATTCCACTTGCCAAAGCCGTAGTCGCGCATATCAAGATCTTTCACGACGCAGTACGCCATGAAGTTCGACGCAGAGTACTCGTAATCCAGCTTGCGGCGCACTGTCTTAGAGAACATATTTTCACCAATCATCTTGGCCGCCTGTTGGGGATCGATGTTGCAAATGACGATGTCGCCTGTGAATTGATGTGTCTTTTGCGTGACTAAGTCAGTCGCCTCAACGCCTGTAACCGTCCGCTCCGTTAGCTTAAACCGGGTGACCTTATGGCTAAGTAATACCTGTCCGCCGTGTGACTCAATCACGTTGACGAGTGCGTTAATCACATGCTCAAAGTGTTGGGTCGCGTAGAATGCACCCGATTGATAGCCTCTAAAGAGAGCAACCCAGGCATAAAAGGAGAGCTGATTGGGGGGAAGGAGAAAGTCGGGCCACTGTAGTGCCAGTAAAGTTTGCGCGGCTTGAGGTAGCTGAAACTTGTCGAATACATCCTGCAAAGTACTGTTGAGGTATTGAGCGGTGCCAATGACTTCGACAGGATGCTTCACTAACATCATCGGATCGATGGGCGGTGAGAGCTTTTTCATTCCTGCGCCTGTCCTTTCTACCGCATCTACAAATCGCCGGATCTGCTTGCTATTGTCAGGAAACAATGCAGAGAGCCGTCTTACCAATTCGTCTGGATCAGAAGGCATATTCAGTTTGTATCCTGGCATCCGCATGTGGTCGAAGCCATCAGGATCGTAGCGCTCAAAGGTGACTTCCTGATCAAGTCCTAGCTTTTTCAGTACCCGGTTGACGGTTTGTCCTTCTCCGCAGTCCCAAACGTAGTGAAGCTGGGCGTTGAACCGATATTTTTTTGCGAGTTCGAAGGTATGGCCAAAGCCGCCCGGGTGTTCGTGAGCTTCAAGCAGCTGCACTTTTTTGCCGCTATTTGCCATCAGGGCTCCAAAAACCAAAGCTGACAGACCGCTACCAACAATCAAATAATTGGGTTGCATGAACAGTGTTCTCACTTGCTAAGTTACTTACCACAACAGTATTTGAAAATTCACTTTTTATCCTGAAGGGGTGACACAACGCCTAAAAGCTTTATGTGATAGAGCTTTTGCACC
>CALDSK010000039.1 GCA_937911865.1 uncultured Synechococcus sp. | reverse complement strand
CTCAGCGCCATTACGCCGCCGATAGCCAGCTCAGACATTTGTCCAATAGCTGTCGGAAGCGAACGTCTTAAAAACAGAAGGCTCATAAGATTTGGGTAGCAAAGGCTATCAGGTAAGTTACAGCTACTGTTACAGCTACTGTGCCGCTCGTGAGCGTACGTTTCAGAAACTGAAACGCATAGGCTGTTCTCTTGTGTGTACACACAAGTAAGAGAAGCCTATGCTCAGTATGCTGCCTAGACTGCTGACCACTCTGCTGCTAAGTTTTAGCCCTCTACTCTAAAGCTTCCTTCAGCTGCGCCTTCGCTGTCTCCAGCGCTTCTGGCAGCTTAGAAGCATCGCGGCCACCTGCCTGAGCAAAGTTAGGCCGACCGCCACCGCCGCCGCCACAGAGCTTGGCAATGCCACCAATAAACTTACCGGCCTGTAATCCCTTACCAATCACCGGCTTACTAAACGCTGCAACCAAACTCACTATGCCTTCAGTCGGAATAGAGGCTAGCACCACAGCGCCATCGCCTAGCTTCTGCAAAAGTCGCTCTGCGGCAGTCTTGAGCGCATCGGGTTCCACCGCTCCTAGACTAGCCACAATCACTGAAGTATCGCCTATCTTTTCAGCTTTACCCAGCAGCTGATCAGACTTGGCAAGCGCCAGCTCAGACTGAAGCGCTGACAGCTCTTTTTGCGTCGCTTTCAGCTCACTTTGTAAGCTGTTGACGCGTTCAGTAATCTCTTCGGGCTTGGTTTTGAACCGGGCACTTAGCTCACGAACAATGCGATCGCGCACCTCTAAATAATCCAGCACAGCCGGACCCGCTACCGCTTCAATCCGGCGAATGCCCGCTGCGACCCCTGTTTCAGAAATAATCTTAAACACGCCGATTTCAGCCGTATTAGCGACGTGTGTTCCACCGCACAGCTCCATCGAAACGCCTGGATAGTCAATCACGCGCACTTCATCGCCATACTTTTCACCAAACATTGCCACCGCGCCTTTGGCCTTAGCCTCCGCAATTGGCATCGTTTGTACATCGGCAGAATGCGCTTCAGCAATCCAGGTGTTTACCTGCTTTTCTACCTGTTGCAGTTGCTCACCGGTCAGCGCTTCAGGCGCGTGAAAATCAAAACGTAGACGGTCAAAATCAACCAGAGACCCCGCTTGAGAAATGGTGTCGTCAACTAAAGACTTCAGCGCCGCCTGTAGGAGGTGCGTTGCCGTATGATTCGCCTGCGCTCTACGGCGGCAGGCCCGATCGATTTTGGCACTCACCCGATCGCCAACCTTTAAAGAGCCGCGCTCTACTTTACCGAAGTGAACAAAGAACGCGCCTTCCTTTTTCACATCTTCTACTCGAATCACCAGACCGTCGCCAGCTTGACCATCGCCCACTAAATAGCCGCGATCGCCAATTTGTCCGCCCGACTCCGCATAAAAAGGCGTCTTATCCAACACCACTTGAACATCCACCACTTGAACATCGCTGCCGATTTCAGCGCGCTCAACCGATTCACCCTCAATCAAAATAGCTTCGACGCGGCCTTCAGCATCGCTCTTGTGATAGCCCACAAAATCTGTCGCATCGATCTTTTCAGCCAGCGTATCCAAACTGCCCTGCACCGTCAGATCGATTGTTTCATGCGCATCTTTTGAGCGCTCTCGCTGCACGGCCATCGCCTTAGCAAAGCCCTCTGTATCAACTGAGATGCCGCTTTCTTCCGCGATCTCCTGCGTCAGCTCCAGCGGAAAGCCGTAGGTGTCGTACAGCTTGAAAGCATCTTCGCCAGAAACCTGCTTTGGCTTATCGGCCAAAATATCCGCCAGCAAAGTCTCACCGCGATCGAGCGTTTTAAGAAACTGGCTTTCCTCGCGAGCCAGCTCGTTCTTGATAGTCTTCTCGCGTGCCCGTACCGCCGGATACGCTGATTCTGACAGCGCGATTGAAGTCTCAGCAACCTCTACCGTAAAGGGTCGATCTATCCCTAGCAGCCGGCCATGGCGAACAACCCGGCGAATCAGACGGCGCAGCACGTAGCCGCGACCCGTATTCTCCGCCGAAATACCATCCGCCACCATGTGCATGACCGAACGCACATGATCCCCAATAACCTTGAGCGATACCTGCTGCGCTGCGCTCGCCTTGAAATAGTCCACGCCAGCAATATCAGCCGCTGATTTAATAATTGGGAAAATCAGATCTGTCTCAAAGTTGTTGGGCTTGCTCTGCAAGAGCTGCGCCATGCGCTCTAGGCCCAAGCCAGTATCTATATTCTGTGCCTGCAAAGGCGTCAGATTACCGTCCGCATCGCGGTTGTACTGCATGAATACTAAGTTGTAGTACTCAATGAAGCGATCGTCATCTTCCAGGTCGATATTGTCGTCCCCGCGCTCAGGGTGAAAGTCGTAATACAGCTCGGAGCAGGGACCGCATGGGCCAGTCGGGCCAGATTTCCAGAAGTTGTCAGCCTCACCCATACGAATGATGCGGTTTTCAGGAATGCCGATATCATCACGCCAGATGTTAAAGGCCTCGTTGTCTTCACGGAAGACGCTAGGCACTAGGCGATCCGCAGGTAGCTGAAAAACTTTTGTAGAGAGTTCCCAGGCCCAGGCGATCGCATCTTTTTTGAAATAGTCACCAAAGCTAAAGTTGCCCAGCATCTCAAAAAACGTATGATGCCGCGCCGTTCGACCCACGTTTTCGATATCGTTCGTGCGGATGCACTTCTGAGAAGTCGTCGCCCGAGGAAATTCAGCAGCTCGTTGCCCCAAGAAAATCGGCTTAAACGGCAGCATGCCAGCGATTGTTAATAAAACCGTCGGATCTTCTGGCACCAGAGAGGCACTAGGCAAAATTTGATGCCCTTTTGCCGCATAAAAGTCTAAAAACTGCTGGCGAATGTCTGCACCGCATAAAGATCGGAGCTGAGATGTATTAGAAAGAGAGGACTTTGGGACAGACATAAGACGAACGTATGAAAGTTTTAGACGGTGGAGCTCCAGATTTGATCAATGGTGCCATACTCTCGCAAGTTTCGACTCTAATAATTTTAAGTCCGTATTATTACCCAAAGCACCCGTGTCCTTTATAACGAAGTTTTTATCCGGAATTGAGAAATTATCGACTGGGCAACAGGTGTAATAAAGAGAAAACGGTATAACAAGCTGCATCTTTAAAGTGTTCTACAGTAAAAGCATCGTAAATATAGGCGAAGAAGAGTTCTTTTTGATCATATAGCCACTAATTTCTCGGGCTGACCTTGCCATAGCTATTAAAATCTTTAGATATTGAAACTTAGTTGCCAACTATGCGGTTTTATCGATTTAATAAGTTGTCAATAGACAACTCTTAATATTGGCATCTTATTTTTCCGTCGTGACGTAACACAGCCAGCTGGCGCACGCTGCCAGCGGTTCCTCAGATATCTTTTGGGTTCGAGCCTTTATGAATAGCGTGCTGCTAATTGGAAATAGCACTTTTACCAACGGTCTAAGATCCCAGGTAAGAGGCCTGGATTCGCTTACCGTTACAGCATCTACCTCAGCGTTAGAAGCATTCTCCCTGACAGAGAATTTGGCTTATGATGTCATCGTCGTTCATGCGAGCGCCCTGAGAGAAAACTCCGTCGTCAAAACGTTTGGGCAAGACCAGGCCGCCTACATTGTCGTTATAGAAACAGACCCAATAGAAGCAGGCCTAATAGAAACAGACCCGACCGATACAAGTCTGTACAGCAAGCTCACAGCACTACACCTAGAACAGACTGCTCTGGCACTAGAAGCAGGCGCAGATGCCTACCTGTGGCTACCGCCTAGCCCAGTAGAGAGCGAGCTGCCCTCATCAGTCTTGGGAGCCTCTTCTTTAGAAATGCGTCCAGAACCATCGCCAGAGGTCGCACAGACAGCGGCACAGAAAGGCGGACCGGCTGTACTGCAATCTGCGCAGAAAACACGCGCTTCAACAGGGTTAACGTTTCAGCCTGACCAGTGCCGATTGATTCAGGCCCACATTCAAATTGGGCTCAGCCGCGCTCAGCGATATCGCGATCTCTCTCGCATTAATGACTGGCTCTCAGCTGTTGCTTTAGTAGACGCACTCACGCAAATCAACAACAGAAGAGCGTTTGATCTAGAGCTGCCCAATCAAGTCAAAATGGCAAAATCCAAAGCTGCGCCCCTATCCATCATGATACTGGATATCGATTACTTCAAGTCTGTGAACGACCGCTTTGGACATTTAGTTGGCGATGATATTTTAAGGCAGCTAGCAAAGCGGCTGCTCACAAATATGCGATTTTACGACACGCCTTTTCGCTTTGGCGGTGAGGAATTCGTGATCACCCTTAGCAACACAGACATGAGAGAAGGTAAAGCGATCGCAAATCGGCTCAGAGAAAGCATCGCCAAAAAGCCCTTTCCGCTCACTTACGCCAACAGTGACCAGGTCACAAGCTTAAATATTACGGTGAGTGTTGGCCTGACAGAACTCATGAACACTGACGATGAGCAAGGTCGCAGCCTGTTAGATAGAGCCGATCAAAACTTGCTAAAGGCGAAAGGAAAAGGGCGCAATCAGGTGGTGGCAACGCCATAGGTAGAATACTGGCAGCTGCCATGTCGGCAACTGCAATATCGGCAACCATATGTTGCAAGAAACGAATTAACAACTAATCTGAGCGAATACTCTAAGCAAATACTCTAAGCAAATACTCTGAGCAACTAATCTAAGCGGATCAATAAACCAGCAGAACAACAAACAGAACACGCTATGCCCGGACGCCGCGCTCAACAGTCGAATCCGTATCGACATCTGTATTGACGTCCGTATCTGCCAGGTGCTGCTCTATCTGAGTGCGGCAGTCTGTTACTGAAGCGCGCGCTGCCATTGAGTCCACTAGCGCCTCGTAGGCAGCTGACTGGGTTTTGAGCAGGGTTTGGGCCTGTAGCAGCGCCCACCGCAGCTGAGTGTCAATCCCTTTTTCTGGCTTCTTAGCCTGCTGCCAAAGGGCCTTAAGCTGCATTCGGTCGTCTTGTCCGCCTTCAGCGCTGCCATAGGTTTCTGTTTCAGCAGCGATCCCCGCCATGCCAATAATGCAGTAGCGATTGAGCTGTTGAGGTGACCAGCTATCGGCGTCTTGTTGGGTTAACTCAGCAGTATCTAACACCACACCGCCGAGACCTGGCAATCCAGCTTTAATAGCTTCCCAGGCACTGAGGGTGTAGCTTTCAGCCTGCACATCTAGCAGATGCGCCACCAAAAAATGACCGGCTTCGTGGTGAAGAATGCGCTGACGGTATTCTGACGATTGACCAGACACCAAATCAATCAAAAGGTTGCCGCCTTTGCCCTGGGCAACGAAGCGGTCAAGGGCGATTACGCCAGCAATGCCGGAAAGGGCGATCGCAACCGCACCGGGTGAAATATTGAGTAGAGGGCCCACCAGGCTCAAAATTGTGAACGCAAAGACAGAGACAGCGAGCAAATTGAGCGTAGTGGGATTCATATCTAGAGAGAAGGCGGTTACTTATAGAATAACTCCAAACTTTCTTGATTGCCGACGTAGCGCCAGTGCCAGGGCTCATAGCCCACCTGCGCTTCGTTATCTCTCTGAAAAGACATTTCAAAGTTAAAAAAGGCAGCGTTTGCCTCTAACCACTTAAAAGCCTCTGTATCTTCAAAGCTCTCTTCCAGATGAGTGCTGGGTCTGCTCTTGTCAATAAAGTCAACTGCGTAGCCCGTGTGGTGCTCACTGTAGCCAGGAGGCGCACTGACTTCTGCGCGTGTCTGGGCGCTTTCTCCCCGCTCTGCCTTAAGGTCAAAATACAGATAGTTTTGATCGTCCAGGGTCCTAAAACCTGAGACTAAATCCAGCTGAACGCCTTCGGCTCTGGCCTTTTCAAGCATACGAGTGACGGCCGCTTTAGCGGCTGGCTTTAGGCGAATCTCGCTATCTGGCGTCAGCGGCACTAAGGTCGCTTCGTCGGCAACGTCATATCGACGGTGGTTCAGCAGCTGGTCTGCCGGGGCTACATCACCTGCACCCGTCTGATCGCTGTCATCGGCAGAATTTAGGATGCTTGGCTCTGAGCTAGAGGGCTCTGATTCTGCGGTGGCTTCTCCTGCGGACCGAGCAGGATTTACCTGTGCGATCGCACTTCTCACACCACCGACCACTCGCCCAGTTTGGGCCCCTAGCCAGGCTCGCTGCCAATAGCCAACGCTACCGATACCGGCAACTAGCAACAGCCCCGCAACCCACCGTAACCCCGTAGGCTTACGCTTGGGCGCAACAAACCTAATATTCTCAATTTCATCTAGGGAAACATCCGTAGACTGACGACGAGCAGGGGGAATATCTTTAGACGGTGGGATGCTCACAGGCACAATAGGGTTTGATCTGCTGGGCGTCGAAGGTAATGGGCCAGAGGGTAATGGGCCAGAGGATAATGAGCTAGAGGGTAAGGAGTCAGAGGGAAACGGACTAGGAGAGGGGGAAAGAGATGGAGATGCAGTATCGACGTTCTTCAAGGCGCTACAGACAAAACACTACAATTTGGCAGCTCATCTGAGCAGACCTGTTGAACCTGGTTCAAATGAACCAAATTTTTTTAATTTTTTCAATGGGATTTAGTGTATAGCACTTTTGGGACTCTCTGCTAAGAGAATATACCTAACAATTTTTGAAGGAGCTTTTCAGGTTTCGCGCCAATCAAAACCGCTACAACAAGCTATTAATCCAGGCATTTAAGTCCTCTTTACGCACTACGTAACCGGCAGTTTTTCTAAGTCAGCCCAGCTCATTTCTTCATAGTTTTCAAAGGGTTGATGAATCCAGGGATTATCGCTCAGATGGTGAACCGCATAGTCTGGCGTAATAGAAGAGCAGTCTTTATGCCAAAGCACCGCCGTGCGAATTTCATCAATATAAAACCCATACTTATGCCGCAGCCAGGAAATACTGCGCTCTAGGCTCTGCCCGGAATCAACGAGATCATCGACGAGTAAGACACGTGAGCCCAGGTTAGCACTCGTCATACTGAGGTCTTTAGAAAACGTAATTGAGCCGCGAGTGCGGTTACCTTCTCCGCCGTAAGAAGCGGTCGATAGAATCGCTAGCGGCTGATCGGAAATGCGGCAAAGAATATCGCCGATACGCAAGCCGCCTTTGGCCAAACACACAATTTGATTAAACTGCCAGCCAGAGCGGTGTACCATCAAGGCCAATTGCTCAATATTTCGATGGTAGTCTGACCAGGATACGTAGAGATCTGACATTGGGAGATCTGCCATTGATTGGTTCAGTAGGCGTCTTTCAATAGACGCTCAATAGATAGAGGTGACTGCGAAAGTTGTTTATGTTTGCTTACACGTTTTATTTATACAGGACAGCGTTTCTTCATGGCTAACCTAGAACCTCAGCCGCACTCAAAGGTCAACTATCCCTCACCGCCGCTCTCGCTGCCGGTGAAGTTAGCCTATGGTGCAGGCGATTTTGGCGCCGGCTTGACCTCTCAGTTTCTGTCTTTCTTTCTGCTGATTTTTCTGACCGATGCAGTCGGCATGCGGCCTGGCATTGCGGGGTCGGTATTGGCCGTTGGCAAAATTTGGGATGCGGTGAACGATCCGCTGGTCGGCATGTTAAGCGATCGCACCCAGACCCGCTGGGGTCGCCGCTACCCCTGGATATTTCTCACCGCCATCCCCTTCGGCATCTCCTACTGCTTCATTTGGATTGTGCCTGGCTTCGCCCAGGGCTGGACAGCCTTTTGGTACTACGTCGCCATTACCTCGCTCTTTCAGGTCTTTTTCACCACCACCAACTTGCCCTACAGCACCCTCACCGCTGAGATGACGCAAGACTACGATGAACGGACCTCTTTAACCTCCTTTCGCCTAGCGTTCTCTATCATCGGCGGCCTTTCCATCCTGGTTGCCGCTGGCCTGCTACCCGTCCTTGCAGAAGGCAATCCGGGTCTTAGCTTTATCCAAACAGAAACCCAGCGCTACACGGCGCTTGGCATCTTCGGCGGCATTGTTTCAACGCTCACTATCTTCTGGTGCATCTTTGGCACATACGGCTACATGGAGAAAAAGGCCAAAGCCGCTGGCAAATTTATGGGTGACACCGACAACAACGAACAAGAGTCTTTTGTTACCCAGCTCAAGATTGTTATGGGCAATCGCCCCTTCTTATACGTAGTAGGGATTTATCTGTTCTCTTGGCTAGCTTTGCAAATCACCGCAGCGGTCATTCCGTTCTATGGCAAGTATGTGATGAGCGTAGACGGTAGCCTGCTAGCGCTGATTGTTCAGGGGATCGCCATCTTTATGATGTTTATCTGCGCGGCGCTGAGTAAACGGCTGGGTAAGCGAAACGTTTACTTCTTAGGCTCAGGCGTTTGGATTTTAGTGCAGATTGGCCTGTTCTTTTTACAGCCTGGACAGAACAGTGTGCTGTATGGGCTGTGTGCGATCGCAGGCTTCGGCGTCGCGACAGCCTACGTCGTTCCCTGGTCTATTCTCCCCGACGTCATTGAGCTAGACGAACTAAACACCGGACGGCGGCGAGAAGGCACCTTTTACTCGTTTATGACGCTGCTACAAAAGATTGGACTAGCGCTAGGCATTTATCTGGTAGGGCAAGCGCTAGAAGCCTCCCAGTTCGACCCAGAGCTAGACGTTCAGCTTGAGCCTGCGCTTCAAGCCATTCGCCTATTCGCAGGTCCGGTGCCACTGATTCTTCTCATCTGTGGCGTTGTTTTAATGTACTTCTATCCCCTGACCAAAGAGGTCCATGCAGAAATTATGCTGAAGCTCGCTGAAAGGCGACGGCTAGAAGAGCTAGAAGAAGAGAAAGGATAGACCAGATTTTCTTCAAGCTATGATAAATAAAATCGATGAATAAAATCTTGCGTTAACTGTAGGAAGACGATCCAAAGAGATAGCCCAGACAGGGTGCCAACAATAAAAGTAGCGTTCGAAGTTGTCTCGACAAACTGGCCAGATGACTACGCCCGCAAATATGAAAACTACGAAGCAATGGGAATTGAGGAATATTGGATCGTAGATTATCTAGGCTTATGCGGACGACGGTTTATCGGTTCACCCAAGCAGCCTACGATAACAGTTTCTCGACTAGTAGAGGGAAGATACGAATCCACGCTGTTTCGAGCGGGTGAGACAGCTACATCAACAATATTTCCAGGATTAGTCAGTGTGGATCAGGTTGTCAGGTTCGCCTGAGGGGTTTGCTTGAGAGGTTTTCCTGGCAATTCAGGAAAACATCCATGCTGCGATCGCTTGTCTATTATGCTGACGCTTGCGGGGGATACAAAAGCTATTCTTTTCGTCACCTAGACTAGAGTGACGACCTATGACTTGCTAATTCAAAGGATTTTTCCCATGCTTGATGCCCTAAAAAAAGAACTGAAGACCTTTAGCAGCTACATCACGGCTGAACAAAGAAGTCTGCCAGACTTTTTCATAGTAGGGACTCAAAAAGGAGGCACCACGTCTCTCTATGCTTATTTATGTCAGCACCCAAACGTCATAGCAGCCTCCGATAAAGAAGTTCACTATTTTGAATCGCCAGAAAATCGTAAGAAGGGATTACGCTGGTACAAAAGCCACTTTCCTACCCTGTCAGAAAAGCAAGCGAAACAGGCAATTACAGGAGAGGCCACGCCACTGATGTACTCCCTACATGCGCCCAGGTTGGTTTACGAAGCCGCATCCACAACAAAACTCATCTTCCTGCTGCGCAATCCAACAGAGCGTGCATTCTCTCACTACAAACACAACACGCGTAAGCCAGACCGAGAAGCGCTAACTTTTAGTGAAGCTATCAGAGCAGAAGACAGCCGAATAGAGCAAGACATCAGAAGGTCGAGAGAAAACCCTTTATATAATGACAGTCTAAATAGAAGATTCTCATACGTCCATCGAGGATTTTATGCCGATCAGATTAACTGGTGGCGACAGTTTTTTCCGACCAGTCAAATGCTGATAGAAGAGAGTGAATATTTCTACGCAAAGCCTCAAGCCTGCCTGGATAAGGTAACTGATTTTTTAGACCTGCCTCAACACAAATTTGATTGCCAGAGTCGTCATAACACAGGTGACTATTCTGAAGCGATGTCTGAGTGCGATCGCCAGTACTTACAGGCCCTATACGAGGAACCAAACAAGCAACTATTCGATTTAATCGGACGCAAGCTGTGGGTCAACTAGCACTTAAAACAGAAGACAAGCCAGCCTCTAGCTCTATGCTAGAAGTGTCCATACTGTCGATCTCTCAGGCAACGGCAGCCACGTTTGCAGACCTTTATTTTCAATATACATTTCTGGTCTTTATTCAAACGGGTAGTAAGCGGGTACTGTGCCCAAGAAATGGCGAACTGATCGGACAAACTGGAGATGTGATGATATTTCCGACTGGGTCTACAGTAACGCTAGAAAATCGTCCAATGATTGGCAATGATTACCGGGCGACTGGCGTCTGTTTCCCGCACCGTATGATCGAAGCAGTCTTTTCTAAAGCAGTATTTTCTAAGGAAAAGTCAAATCCCGCGCCGGATAGCATTCAGATTATACAGAACTGTTCAGAACAGTCTCTCCAGATATTGAACGCCATTCAAACCACGCTAAAAGATCCAGAATTACCAGAACCTATCAGGCAGCATCGCCTGCTCGAACCGCTAATCTGGTTAAAATACAGCGGCATCTATCTCTCATCCCATGAAGAAGAGAAAATGCTCAGCAAGGTCAGAAGACTTATTCAAACCGACTTGAGCCACCCTTGGCGCTCAAATGAAGTAGCTAACTATTTTGCTATCAGTGAAGCAACCATGCGGCGTTGGTTAGCCAAATCTGGACAGGGATTCTCAAAAATCTTACAGAATACAAGACTTGAGCACGGACTTAGCCTCTTGCAATCAACAGATATTCCGATTTTAGAAATCGCAATAAGCTGTGGGTTTAAGACACCGTCTCACTTTTCAGGTTCGTTCAGAAAACGGTTCGGGATTAAACCCAGCGAGATTCGCAAGAGAGATTGAGCGTTTTTCGATATATCTTGCCTGATTGCTGACAGTGTAGCAAACCCATTCTTGCTAAATTCAGAGCGTGTAGCAAACGTCCTGATGCATTAAGACGTTTGCTCAGAAGCATTGCTTGTTTGCTAAGGGTTGTAGCCTTTAGTGAGTGTCTTAAGCAACGCTTCGAAGGCTATAGAGAACACGCATATTGACGCATATTAAAGAGCGCCCCTGACAATGCTTAGTAAGTTCATTTCCCTTGGCTGTTTGCTGACCGCGACGATTGCCTCCCCCGCTTTTGCACAAGAATTCAACTTAACCAGTACAACAATCTCCGAAGGAGAGACATTAACAAATGCCCACATATTCGAGGGCTTTGGCTGTGAAGGTGAAAACCAGTCACCACAACTATCATGGACTGGCGCGCCGGAAGGAACCAAAAGCTTTGCAATCAACGTATATGATCCCGATGCACCTACAGGATCAGGCTGGTGGCACTGGAATGTTGTGAATATTCCAGCCGCTACGAACGCCATTTCTCAGAATGCTAGCGCTGATACAAACTTGCCTACGGGGGCGATTGAAATTCGAAATGATTATGGCACCATCGGATTTGGGGGTGCCTGCCCGCCGCCCGATAAAGTCCACCGCTACATCTTCACAGTGTATGCGCTAGGGACAGAAAGCCTGGAGCTGCCTGAAAATCCGAGCAATGCCCTCGTCGGTTTCATGATTCGTACCAACATGCTGGGCAGTGCAAGTATTACAGCTGTCTATCACCGATAGCTGAGACGTTTGATGGAATTGTGATTGCAGTAGGCGTCTGGCGGATAGCGGCTTAATAACCGAAGGACTGAATACACAGAGCCACCCATATCTAAGGACAGAAGCCAAGATTTTTATAAATCGTTACAATAAGGATACTTGTAAGCTGGAGAGGGCCTTCCCTATGATTCCATCAGGTGCTCAAGAATTTTTATGGACGCTCAAACACGGCATATGGGGAGTGGGTACGCTCTCTTGGGTGTTTGGTATTTCCGATAGAACATTGGCCGTCCTTATGGACGGTTACTTATCAGCTATTGATATTGTGCAGCTTGCTACGGCCGCTTTCTTTTTTGTCAGCTGGCTATTCTTAAAACCCGTCCGATTTGTAGTGGCCAGCTCAGTAGAAAACACCACCACGTCAGAAGAAAACCCTAATTAGCGCCCACTTCGAACATCCATCGTCATGACGAGCTACACGAGTAGTAATAATGACTAAACGTGCCTCAAGTATCCTCTCCAAACAGTCAAAAAGCAGACGTATTCAAGAAGTCACAGCTTTGCATGACGGATTGCGACGGACGAGTGAGAGATTCTTACGCGTGCTTTGATTAGGAATGCGATCGCTAAAATATCACTAAAGCCGTTGCCATACAGCAGCGGCTTTTAGGCGTATAAATTGACCCAGACGCTAAAACCTAAGCTAGTCCATCCAAAATCTAGCTCGCGCTAGCTGACGATGAGTTCAGACTAGCCGTCAGTAGTATCAACCTTCCACGAAATTCCTAACAGCTCAGCAGTAATTGCTCCTGGATGAGGATTACTTAAAGCCAGCTCGCGCGTACTTACAGATATTTCAAGTGTTCTTGCTACTAAGAGGCGTGTCGTAGCAAATGCTTTGAGCGCGCTTGCGACCAAACGTCATGCTGATATAAACGAGTAGCCTGTTACAAAAAAGGCCCTGAACATTCTTACTATCGAGAATCATACCGCTGCAAACGAGTAGCCTGTTGCATCAACCCTCAAAACATGTTCTCACGATGACTTGCATTTTACTACCAACAGTCAGCAAATTCTTACACATGCTTTGAGGGTTGATGCGATCGCCTCCTTCGCTCTTAAAATCAGCTTTCGACCTCTTGCACCGCCTCCTGCACTTTCTGTCGCAGATATTCTTTACTTAGTGAATACAGCTAATACAGCCAGCGAGCACAGAACTAGCCTACAGAGAATCTCGGGCACCATTGATCAACTGGGTCTTATTTCACTAAGTCGCACAAAAAAGTCAGCCCTTGCCTCAACTAAGACAATGAGCTGACTTCGTATGTAGTGCAAATCTTCTACAACAATCACGTTTAGCTAGCGATAAAAGGCTAGCAAAAACGGTTCGTTAAAGCGCTCTACCAGCCTTTATCAGACTGATCTTGAACGTAAGCAGCCACGTTAGCGATCTCATCTTCAGAAAGGCGTGAGCCAAACGCAGCCATCGCATTCTTACCGTAGGTAACCTGCTTCACAATCGCATTAATATCATGCTCAGCGCCATAACCATCAAGGTACTGCTCTAGCGCATCTACCTTCAGGGTCTTTTGGGCCATTACTGCATTGTTGCCACCAATATGACAAGCCGCACAGTTAGACGCAAATACCTGCGCGCCAGCTGCAAGATCAGCTGCGATCGCACTTCCACCAAACGGAGCAAGCACTCCAATAAAAACTGCCAAGACAGCAGCAATAAAAGCTTTCATCGATTAAAACTCTTTTTTCTAAAAGGAAACAATCACAAGATAAAATTCTGTTGGAATTGTGGTCAAAAGACACTTTGTCACATGTTACGTTCTGTAACAATCCATAAGTTCTCTCTATATGCAGCCAAAAGGTGGAAGCAGCAAACCTAAGATAGTGGAAGCAGCAAACCTAAGATAAAAGAGAAATTAGAAGACTTGGACTAATCAAAGAATGACTCGGTTTTCTCGCCGGTTTGCACCTTCCACAGTCCCGCATAAATCTTGTCTTTAGCCAGCAGCTGCTCGTGGGTGCCGCTTTCCACCAGCTGACCTTGCTCCATTACATAGATGCAGTGCGCATTGCGAACCGTAGACAAACGATGTGCGATCGCAATTACCGTCCGCTCTTTTGTAATCTTCTCCAGCGACTTTTGAATCGCAGCCTCCGTTTCATTATCAACCGCCGAGGTCGCCTCATCCAAAATTAGGATTGGTGGATTCTTCAACAGTGCTCTTGCGATCGCCAGCCGCTGCCGCTGTCCGCCCGACAGCTTTTGTCCGCGCTCACCCACAATCGTGTCATAGCCCTGCGGCAGTCCTTGAATAAAGCTATGCGCTTCCGCTATTTCCGCCGCTCGCTTAATCTCATTTAAAGTAGCGTCAAACGTCCCATAGGCAATGTTTTCAGCAACCGTACCATGAAACAAAAACACATCTTGACTCACCAGCCCAATCGCTTTTCGCAAATCTCTTAAATCCAGCGACTGCAAATCCAGTCCATCGAGCGTAATCTGCCCAGCATTCACCTCATAAAAGCGTAGCAGCAGCTTCACCAGTGTGCTCTTACCCGACCCCGTTGAGCCAACAATCGCTGTTGTTTTCCCTGCTGGAATCTTTAAAGAGAGAGCGTTCAAAATGGGCTGTCGCTCGTGATAGCCAAAAGAAACATTGTCGAAGACAACATCGCCACTTACCTGAACCGTTGGCAGCGGTGTATTGCCCGGACGAATCGCAATCGGTGTATCCAACAGATTCATCACTCGCTGTGTAGAAGCCATCGCCCGCTGATACTGATCGAGCGTTTCACCCAACCGTGTCAGCGGCCAGAGCAGCCGCTGCGTCAGAAAAACAAGCACCGTGTAAGTCCCCGCTTCTATGCTACCTGCGGCAGTTGCCAGGCCGCCATAGAACAAAATGCCGGTAAACCCAACGAGAATAATTACGCGGATCAGCGGAATAAACGCAGAGCTATAAACAATGGCCTGCTTGTTACTGGTGCGATAGGCATGGCTTTCACGGCTCAGCTGCGCTAGCTCATAGTCTTCTGCCGTAAAGCTCTTAATCGTCGCGATGCCCGTAAGATTGTTGATCAAGCGAGCATTGATCAGACCGGCCTTTTCACGAACATCGGCATACCGAGGGGCCAGAAACTTTTGAAAAGCGATCGCACCCCCAACAATCAACGGCATCGGCACAACAGCCATCCACGCCAAACTCGGAGCCAGCACAAAAAATACCGTGCCAATAATCACCACCGTGGAACTCATCTGAATCAGCTGATTCGCCCCCCGATCCAAAAATCTCTCCAGCTGATTAATATCGTCATTGAGCATCGACATCAGCTGTCCGGTGCTGCGCTCTTCAAAATACGCCAGCTCCAGCCCTTGCACGTGATCGTACGCATCTATACGCAGATCATGCTCCATTGCCTGCGACAGGTTTCGCCACAGCAGCTCATAGGCGTACTGAAAAGCAGATTCTAATATCCAAACGAGAAAAGTGAGAATAGAAAGAACAATAAACTGCGATCGCAGCTCAACAATTCCCCACTGCGCCAAAAGGGAATTCTGCTGATCGACCACAATATCGATAGCCACCCCGATCAAAGCAGGCGGGGCCAAATCAAACACATTGTTCAATAGCGAACAGAGCGCCGCCAACCAAGCCACAGCCCGGTACTTTCGCCCATAGGTCATGAGCCGCTGAAACGGACGAGCAGACATAGACGCCATGGCAAACCCTGCACAGTTCTCTCAAGTGGATGACTCAAATGATAGAACAGCGCGTCTACTCTCTTCTAGCTAGCCACTTTGCAGAAGAAGGCGTTTTACCTATGGTTTATCTATTTTGAAGCGCTAAAGAAGGTACTAAGCCACGTCAGACTGTACATCTACAGCAACTTTCTGAGTGCACTTCACAGCTGGGCTAGTGCTTAAATCTTTGAGTACCCACAGCACAGCGCGCTCAGCGAAAGCATCTATTTGGGCAATCGGTAGCTGTACAGGCGCGAGCGTACGACTGTTCACCTCATCTGCAAACAGTGCTTCCGGCGTAGAGCCAGCCACCAGCTGCTTCAGGTCTCGGCTCATTGTCTCTACAGAGAAACGATCGCTCAACTCGGTCTCTGGCAAAGGTGGCAAAATTGCAGCAATCTCATCCTCAAAAGGGCCAACAGCCGCAAGTGAAGGCTTTTCACTGCCAGTAAGCGCCGCTAGCTCTGCTATCCAGCCAGCTTCCACCGGGTTCTGCTGTCGGTTACCCTTAAGTCCATAGCCGTTATCCCAATTGGAATTGTTTTCTCCAGAGCAGTCACAAGACGTTGCCGCAGCTAGTCCAAATCGGCTGCGCGCCTTGGATGCAATTCTTGGCGCAATTTTTGGCGCAATTTCTAGGTACAGCCCCTTAGAAAGACGCTTAGAGGTACTTCCAGGCATGCCGCCAGACTGACGAGCCGCCGCCACCGCCACCGCACCAGCAGCGACTACAATGCCCAAAACTGCTTTGGCTGTACTGCCTCCAGGCAGCTGAGCTTCTAGCAAAGCGGCTGAAGCAAACACAGAAGAAGCCTGCCGAGTAGCCTGGGAAGGCTGCAAAGACCGAGCGATGACCGGCGCGGCATTAGCAGCCTCTGTCGCAATGCGATCGCGCTCCTGCTCATACTCACTCACCAGCTTTTTCGCTGCGGTCAAATCTCGCTGAAGTGACTCATACTCACTCATATTTACAGCCAATGAGCGATGGCGACTCTGAAGCCGTTCTTCTGCCGTTAGTAGCGTTTGCTGACGTAGCTGCTGCGTTTCTGACTGATGCGTTGCAACCGTCAAAGCCTGAAGCAAATCCAGCACAGCGGGGACCTGGGAAAGAGATCTCTTAAGTGCATCTGAACCGCCAAAGCGATTCTCACCCGGCGACAGCAAGTAGTTGCCCAAGGTCGCTTGAGCCGTCTCATACAGCACCGCCTGCTGCTGCTCGTAACGATTGTAAATGCGGTTGAGCGCGGTGGCATCGACGTTAGCCTGGCTAAACTCTTCGAGCAAGGCGCGCTCCGTCTGCTTCAGATCTGCCCAGGCTGACTGATAGTCAGCATCTAGCTCTAGCAGGTGTTTTGGCAGTTCAGTCGAAACGTTTACGACAGAGAGTCGCGACTTCAGATGAGCGACGTGCCGCTGAGTCTCTATCAGTTCAATTGCAATCTCACCTTTCTGTGAGGTTATTTCGCTAATTCTCTCGGCCAGCACGCGTTGATAGGCCGTCATATCACTCTGACCATGCTGCGCCACAAAAGCGTCCAGCTTTTGCTGCGCATCTTCTACCGCCTGATTGGCCTTGGGTAGCTGAGCCTGTACATAGCTCAATCCTTTGCAGCTATTGTCCAAGCAAACAGATTCGGTACGCTCTACGGCCTCTCGGGCCAGCTGGCTGACAATGGTTTGAGTTGCGATCGCAGACGGTGCAACCTCCGCACTCATATTCTTTGCAGAAATGCTGGACTCCCCTGGCGTTGCGTTATAAGCCAAGCTCCAGCTGCCATCCGGCTTTTGAGTCAGCATTGATGATTGAGCACCCAGTTCAGCGCTACCCAGTTCAGCACGACCCAGTTCAGCGCTACCCAGTTCAGCACGACCCAGTTCAGCACTATAGCCAGCGCCACTAGCACCATGAGATCCGTAAGCGTTAAAGCCGTGATTGTTAGAGCCTTGCGTAGAGAATGGGCTGCTAAAAGATGGGCTAAAAGCGGCCTGACCGGGCTGTGCAATAGTCGGGCTAACGCCCTGCCCCTGATCGAATGCCAGCTGAGAAGAAGACTGCTGAGAAAATTGGGGATACGCAGAATATCCAATCTGGCTTGGGTCTGCTTCAGTAGCAAGCGTACCCACAGCTGGTGTTGCCATAAAGGGCATCGCCAATCCAGCAGAAATAGCAGCCGTACCCGTAATAGCACTACTTACCTGACCTTGCCAGGAGGGAGTTTCAGCCGCGGACCTATCGACACGAGCCGGGACTATTGGCAGAACATCATCTTTATGAGGTTGCATGGGGGCCTGTCCAATGGGGAGAACAAGCAGCAGTGTATGGAAGAGAAACACGTTTGCTAATACCTTCTACAAAGACTTACAAAGCAATCCGGGAAAGCGCTGGCCGAATAACCGGCTAAATGACTCGTCAAATACCCGGTTAAACGCAGAATTCCCAGAAATACTTATCAACTAAGCTTGTTGCAAAAAAATAAGTTGCCAGCAATGTCACCCTTTTGCTGCGCCACCGCCTACAATCCCTTCCTAATGATTTTCAAGTAACCCACATACCGCTCACAGCCATGACGACCGATTTCGCACCTGATTTCGTCACACTCGCTGACCAGTACAAAGCTCAATACAAAAACACGCTATTAGACAACGTCCTGCCCTTCTGGCAAAACCATTCTCTCGATCAGCAGTTCGGCGGCTATTTCACCTGTCTCGACCGTACCGGCAGTGTCTACGACACTGACAAATTTATCTGGCTACAAAATCGGCAGATATGGACCTTTTCCATGCTGTGCAACCAGCCGGCGCTACAGCCAGCTACCTCGCTTATGCAACGGGCTGACTGGCTAAAAACAGCCCAGCACGGTGCAGATTTTCTAGCCGAGCATGGCCGAGATAAGCAAGGCAACTGGTATTTTTCGCTCAACCAGGCAGGTCAGCCACTCACTCAGCCCTACAACGTTTTTTCTGACTGCTTTGCAGCGATGGCCTTCAGCCAATACGCACTAGCCGCAGGCGATGACACGGCCAAAGAAATCGCCTTGCAGGCCTACAACAATGTGCTGCGTCGCCAGGAAAATCCTAAAGGTCGGTACAGCAAAACCTATCCTGGCACTCGCCCACTCAAGTCTTTGGCACTGCCGATGATCCTGGCCAACCTCTCTTTAGAAATGGAATGGCTACTCCCGGCAGACCAGCTCAACGACGTGCTTGCCTACACGGAGCGCGAAGTCATGGGTCATTTTTTATCTGAAGAGAGCGGCTTTTTGCACGAGCACGTCACCCCTGAAGGCACCACTATCGACTGCTACGAAGGACGCCTGCTTAACCCCGGGCATAGCATTGAAGCGATGTGGTTCATGATGGCAATTGGTGAGCGTCAGGGCAATCTATCACTGATTGAACGCGCTACCCAGCAGATATTAAAAACGCTCGAATTTGCCTGGGACCAGCAACATGGCGGCCTCTTTTACTTTATGGATATCAAGGGCGTGCCCGTACAGCAGCTAGAGTGGGACCAAAAGCTTTGGTGGGTGCATTTAGAAACCCTGGTAGCCCTATCAATGGCCTGCCGCCTCAATCCGCAGGCGCAAACATTGAAAGACTGCTGGCACTGGTATAAAAAGGTGCACGACTACACCTGGAGCCACTTTACCGACAGCGAGCAGGGTGAATGGTACGGCTATTTGAATCGGCAGGGAGAGGTGCTGATTCCGCTAAAAGGTGGAAAGTGGAAGGGATGCTTTCATGTGCCGCGGGCGATGTATTTATGCTGGCAGCAGTTTGAGCAGATAGTTCAAAAAGCAGCTGCTACCAATCCAGCTCGGTAACCGCAGCTGACGCGCCAATATCCGCAGGGTTGAGCACGGTTACATCTGGAGGAGCAACCCTCGCGGAAGAGACGCTGGCAGGAGAAACGAACGCTGGCTGAGACTGCCGCCTGCTTCCTAACTCATTAGCCTTCAGTTCACTGTTTCTCAACTCTTTGGCTTCAAGCTCGCTGGCTCTAAGGGCAAAGTAGCGATCGCGCAACGCTCTATCTTTATTAATCGGGTCATGAGCCTGGTCGCTGCGCACGCCATGCTTGATGCCACAGAAATTAAGCGTGTCAAATAGCCTAAACAGCTGTACCAAATCACGATCCTGTCGGGTTGTGGCCAGCTCTGGGCGACGGCGTAGCTCGCTCATGCGCTGCACAAGAAGAACTTCGCTGCTCAAGTCAGCTTCTGTCAGGGCCTGCTTGAGCGTGTCTACAATATCCTCTTCGCTATGACCACACAAATCTAGCAGTTCACTGTCTGTCAGTGGGAACAAACGGCCCGACTGCTTCAGATATGCCAGCTGCATGGCCAGCCCATGACCAAACGTATTGTAGGCACAAGCATTAGACACTGAAATACTGGTTGCTAAGAGGTTCGTACGCATCGGGCCCCACCGCTCCCGTAGACTCTCATACTTAAGCACGTTCCTAAAAAACCAGAAGAGCGATCGCACTGCACCCTTCTGCTTCACCAAAGGCACCACGATATTCGGCTTAAAGCCCCAAAGCTGGCTGCAAAAGGCTTCTATCAAAAAAACTGCGGGTGATTGAATTAGGTTGTAGCGAGCCATAGTGGCTACCTAAGTAAAAACCGAGGCCGAAAGAGTGACTACATTATATGGACGACTGTCAATTTTGAAGTCATGGAAAACAGAACATCATGGTTCCGTGATTTTACGGCTGTAATTTCGCCTCTACAGTTTCGCTAAACCAAAGAATGTGCTAACGGCCGAAATATACAGTGAGGTCAGAAGAGTATGTTAGAGACTGAGGGATATGCTAGAGACTGAGGGATATATTGGGAGGAGCTGGGCAACATCGCCCGGTTATAGACTTATCTGGGCTCATCTAGATTTATCAAGGCGCTGCCATGCTCAGGATTTCCAACGCTGTCTCTATTCCCGATAGTGAAATCGAAATGAGCGCCATTCGCGCCCAAGGCTCCGGCGGCCAGAACGTCAACAAGGTTGCTAGCGCTGTTCACTTACGCTTCGATGTCAGCGCATCTTCACTGCCTAACTATTACAAGCAGAGGCTGCTCGCACTCAGAGACAAGCGCATTACCAAAGACGGCGTTATTGTGATCAAATCGCAGCAGCATCGAAGTCAAGAGCGCAATCGAGAAGAAGCACTCAACCGATTGCAGCAGATGGTCAAGGCTGCTGGCGTCTTGACGAAGAAAAGGCGACCCACCAAGCCATCAAAGGGCGCAAAGCGTAAAAGGTTAGAGAATAAAGCGAAGCGATCGCAGATCAAATCGCTGCGTAAAAAAGTAGATCTGGACTAACCTCACCGTCAGTCTTTCCCCTGCTGGCTTTTCCCCTGCTAGCTTTTCTTCTACCAGCTGTTCCTCTACCGGCTTCTCTGTGCCAGATACAGCTGCGCCAAACGCAACTCTCTCGTTCGCGGCAGCAAGCGAACGCTGTTCGAGGCCTGCAAAAAATCCACCATCGCCTCTGACGGTGCATAAACAAAGAAGTCACCCTTTTTCGGCACCTGTGCCAAAACCTGAGCTAACGCCGCAGCATAGTCAGACGACTGTTCGCGGTTGACCAGCACAAAATGTTTTTCAGGCGCCAGCTGATGGCTTAGTGACAGCGTATAGGTGTGGTCAACATCGCTCAAAATCCAGATCGACTGTGACTGATTGATGATGGGCGAGGCTTGCGCAGTGACTCGGCTGGTACCTCGTGCCCAGGTCAAAGACTGGGTAACCATACCGCTAGAAACCAGGCCGCCAACGATTAGAGCGATCGCAGCTATTTTCTGCCCTTGAGCAACCCAATCAGCAGACCAACCAGCAAGCCAACTTTGGCTCTTTCGGAACCCACTTTTGCGCTCAAGTTCACGATTGGATTGAGGCGCAAAGGCTCGGGCGATCGCGTAGCCAACAGCTAGCTCCATCCCCAAATAAACCGTCAAAGAATAGCGTGAGAGCAAAGAGCGTCTCCCACCCTGCAACAGGTCTGGAATCATCTGCCCTAGTGCGCTTACAGCCATCAAGAGCACAACAAACAGCCAAACCCGTTTAGGCGTATATCGACAAAGCAGATAGATGCCATAAATCAACAGCCCCAATATCAGATACGAAAAAGGATTGATAAACTTCACCGGCAAATCGAAATCAATAAAGCCAATACCGATGTTGTGAAGCCACACGCCGACCCGCGCGAGCAGCGAACTGTCGTAAGTGCTCGCCCACATACTGGTTATGCCCACCGTGTTCATACGGGTAAGGACGATCCAAACCCACGGAGAAAAAGCAAAGCTAATACCCATAGAGACCATAAGGTAGCGGCGCAGCTTCTGGGTCAAGCGAAACTTTTCCGTGAGGACAACGTACAGTCCGTGCGTGACTAGCACCCAGGTAAAAAATAAATGAGCGTACATTCCCAGAGCAGCGGTGACGCCATAGCCTAGCCAGGAGAGCGGGTTGCTTTTGGCGTCTTCTTTAGCTTGAAGCGATCGCAGCAAAAACGCGCTAGACACCACCGTCAGCACAGCCCACAGGCTATATTGACGCGCCTCTTGGGCCAGCAGCACCTGAAAAG
>CALDSK010000038.1 GCA_937911865.1 uncultured Synechococcus sp. | reverse complement strand
TAGCTCTTTTATCTATACAGTGTGCTTGACCTACTCAAAATTGATACCTTTTAAGTCTATGTGTAAAACGTGTTTTGAACCTCTCTGGGTTTGTTCCCTACCCCTCTGGGCGAAATAATAGCCAGGGCAATTCCCGTGGGGCATCCCATTGATTGATGTCTCAGAATAGCTTTTTCAGAAGGTCTAAAAGGGTGCAAGACATATTGCCAATGATTGAGCTAACCTAACAGCAATCACTGCAAGTTAACCAATCACCACGTTCCGTTCCTAGCCGGCGATTGGTTAGCCTTTTTTTACCAATAGATCTCAACAAGGGTATAGGGTATCCATACGAACTCGACTCGATTCAACTATTACAACACCCCTTTGTTCCAACTCCTCTGCAACCTGCCCGACAACTTTTCGAAGCAGATTGGTCAATGCTCGGGAACCAATTCTTCAGGTCCGATAGTCTCCTTCGACAGGCGCAACCCGTGGTAAGCGAACGGTAAAAGTTGTGCCTGCCTGTGCCGTTGAATCGACCCCTATCGTGCCCCCGTGAGCGAAGACAATCTCCCGAGCAATGTACAACCCTAGACCGATACTTCTCGAAGCGCTTTTTGCTGTCGATTCCGATTGAGTGTAACGCCTAAGTGGATCAAAGATTGTTGTGAGCATCTCCGATGGGATCCGGGGGCCTTCATTGTGTACGCTCAAAACCACAGTTGATTCTTCTGACGTGATGGAGAGTTCGACAGGCTCCTCAATTGCCCCGTGCTGAAGGGCATTGCCCATCAGGTTGGAAATCACCTGGCGGAGTCGGGGCCCATCCCAATCACCAGTCAGGTCCCCATCCGGATGGAAGTGAAGCGTACGCTGTGGGTAGGCGAAGCGCAAGTTCTCAAAGACTTCGTGCCCTAGCTTTTTGAGATCGACTGAACTGCGCGTCAGCGGCATCGCGCTACCCAGTCCTGTTGAAGCAAAGTCAATCAGGTCATCGATTAACCCTATGATCGCCTTTGTATTCCGCTCAATCATCGATAACGCTTTGCCAGCTCTCAAGTCCTCGTTGTTGTGGCTACGTGCGGCCACTTGTGCAGCTCCCTGAATGCTGCCGACTGGGCTCCGCAGGTCGTGGCTGAGAATGGCCAGGAACATGTGGCGTGATTGCTCGACCCGACTAGTGTAACTATCGACGGCCTCAGCCAGCGATTGATCGATTGCCTCGTTGAAGCGAGTGATATCCTCAATGTCATCGAGGCTGGACTGCTGTCGGCTTTCGTACCATAGGCGGAGCACGCTGGCACGCAGGGCGCGGTACTCGGCGACCACTTCCATGATGTCAAAGCCCACGCCCACGCGTTCAAAGCCGTGAACCTTCGAGGCATGGTCGAGGCGATCACTTGCCTGGCTATCAGCCCCGCCATGACCTTTAGACTTGCTCTCCTGCTGGGCGCGGCTTTGCTCGGTCTGCATATTCCGTGCGGTAGCCAAGAGCATCTCTCCAGCAGCATTACGTAGGGCCTTTCTGGTCATCGTTGTTCCAGACTCAAGGCTGCGCGCAAATGCCTCCCATTCCACAAGAATAGGTTCGATGTTCTCAAGGATGAAGTCTGCCAATCGCATCAGTTTTTTATCCGAGCACAATTTAATAGTTAGAGAAATACTATCATGGGAATTCATCCAACGAGTTTTCAAACGTTTCATGCGTTGTGGCTGAGCTAATTGCCCCATGTGGCAACTACGCTCGCATGGAACCTGTAGGAAGCTTAATGATAAATCGGGTGCCTCTTCCAAGCTGTGACAAACACTCTAAACTGCCTTGGATTTTGTTCTGTCACAATCGTATGGCTAATCGAAAGCCCTAGTCCTGTTCCTTTTCCGATAGGCTTAGTGGTAAGGAACGGATCGAACAACTTATCCTTGATAATAAACCCTACTGCCCCAACTCTATTACTCTAAGTACTCTTTCACCTGACTAAACCTCTCTCATCAGTATACGCAACTGGACAATCCCTCTATTCAATCGAGCCTGTAGAGTTCTCTGTCCAATCGAACATAGATTCGCGGCTTCTTTATGGGTGAGGTCGCGTATGAATACAGCTTCTATCGCTTCTCTATTCTTCGCCTCTAGCCGGGATATGGCTGATTGCAGCTGCGAGCGGTCCTCCTGCATAGTTTGGACTCTCTGAGAGTATGCATCGGGCAGTAGATCGCTCAGTGCGCTCCTGTTAGCCTCGCCCTGTAGCGGCGCATCTAAACTTATCGGACGACGGTTAGCAGCAGACTGACGAGCCTGTTGCCACTCTGATAGCGGAACCCCTAATTCGATAGCCACTTCCCGGTCGCTTGGCGCACGTTTCAGCTCTGTTCGTAAACGAACAGCAATCGCTTCTGATTGACGCAGCAAATCTTGAAAGCGACGTGGAACCCGTACTGTTGCCTCTTTATCGCGTAGATAATGACTGATTTCGCCCCTAATATAGGGAATTGCAAAACTACTGAAAGCGCATCCTCGCGTTAATTCAAAACGCTCTATTGCCTTCAGAAGGCCTATACTGCCGACCTGTATCAGATCATCAAACAGCTCTGTTTGTGACTGTCGGCAACGTCGATGCGCTTCCTTGCGAACTAAACCGATGTTCAACTGCACTAAACGACTGCGTAGTCTGACAGATGGTTTTTTCTGGTAGCTGGCCAGCAGTTCTAGCGTTTGTTGTCTAGATGAGCGAGTATAGGTAGATGACATTAGGTAGAGCGCATACAGATAGCTACTGAAGATATCAATGCCGTTGGATAAGTTAGTTACAGACTAATCAAATCTGCTTGGTATAGCTACGCTGTAATCGCGGAGACGATTTTCTGTTTCTTCTATGTCATTACCGTAGTTCTTCTGAGACTATGCTCAGTCTTGGGACCAATCTGTCTCTTTCGCGGATTAAATAACGTTGAGAAAGTAGGCTGTTTTTGCACTTGCGACAACAATCTGTTAGACCTTCTTTGGCCAGGTGAAGCAGAACCGGCTACCGGTTACATAGTCTGCATCTAGCCATAGCTGTCCACCTTCTGCTTCTATTATCTTTTTGACTAACGCGAGACCAATGCCAGTGTTATGCGTGTCATTTCTATCATCCAACGTCTGGAACAGCTTGAAGATGCTCTCTTGATATTTAGAGGCTATTCCAGGACCATCATCTGAGACTGAAACCTCGTAGTATTTATCGACTTCAGTTGCAATGACTTCTACAGTACCTGCTGTCTTATTGTGATGCTTGATGGCATTACCGATAAGGTTGAAAAGCACCTGACTGAGTAACAAACGCTTGCACAAAATCTGACGAGTGTGGAAAGAAGACGATATGGTGAATCCACACGGTGGTGAGAGCAAGTCTATTATTTCCTTCAATAGCTCGTCGAGATTTACAGCTTCATCTGGCAACTCTCTTCTACCAACTCTGGCAACTTCTAACAGGCCATTTATGAGCTTACCCATTCGGTCTATGCGCTGTTGCAGCAATTTTAAGTTCTTCTGTACCTCGCTAGACGCATGAGGCCCAATATCTTCTGCTATCCAGTGGGATAGGTGGCTGATGCCGCGTAGAGGGGCTTTCAAGTCATGAGAAACAATACTAGCGAACTCATCTAGCGCATTGACTTGTTGTTCTAATTTCTGTTCCACTTGCTTACGAGCAGTAATATCACGAGAAACTGACAGTACTTTCTCAACGCAGTTGTTCTCATCGAAGATAGGGGTAACCACCACTTCCCACCACCGAGGCGTGCCTTTTGCGGTGGCACAGTAGCCATCAAATTGACCGCTACTGCCTCGGCAAGCTGCCTCAAAAGCAGCAGTCGCCGCTTCTTGCTCCTCACCTTGCCAAAAAGGGAGCCACTGCTTGTACTGTACGTCTCTTACAAAGTTATCTATCTCCATGGCCTGTTGCCCTTTGTGGTTCATGTAGAGCAGCCGTCCTTCTAGATCAAGAACTTTGATACAGTCTGGGCTACTCTCTAGAACCTGTTGAAGGAACCGTAGGTTCTGCCTGTAACTGGAACCGAGTAAGTCTACAGATGAGGGATCAGCCGGCAAATGAGAGCTGTAAGATAAGCCTTTCCTCATATAACTATCTCGGGGTAGGAAAACACAGAGTCGAGGGGGATAACTGATACTATCATGGCGACCAGTCAGTCTATCACCGTCCCTTCATGACTATAAATATGCTAGGCTCAGCCGAACCATAGTCTTCTGATAAGCGTTGGCAACTGGCTTTCTTACAAACGGCTGCAAGTCTTATTGATTGATTAGTCACTATGCAAATAAAGCCACGGTCGCTGTACATGGCAAAGAAGCAGTCCTTGTGACTGTTAGAGGGCTCTGAAGAGCAGCTATAGCGAGCATACTACTTACTTGACCAGCAGTTCGCCAAAGCTATCGGCTAGGACTAAATAGGTTAGCGCGCTTAGCTGCTGATAGCGCTTGTCTTCTAAATGTTCTGGCGCATGCACCTCAAAGCTGTTGGGGTAGTCGTACACGCCGTCTTTGAAGTGGAACCGGTAGGTAGCTGACGTGTCGCTAAATTTTGGCCGTGGGTTGGTCTCGTCGTTGATGTGCTCGGTAAAGGGAGAAAGGTCGGTCAGCTGAGCGACTTCTAGCTCTCGCAGCTGTTGCCAAATGTTAGAGAAATAGGCCTCTGAAACATCTCTTTCAAATTCGTGTATGGGCTGGTTTCGGCCTATTTCTTGCAGTCTGAGGATCACTTTAGGTTCTGCGTCTTTTGCGACGATTTCTGCCTCTACTCGCTGATAGCCTGACATCGCCGGTATCGTTGAGCGCCCACCTATGATGGTCATCGAAAAGTGGTGAACTCGCTGTTGAGTAGCTGGCTGTTGGATAGACGTGTTTTGGGCAATGGATACTTCTTCGAGGGCTGCCTTAAGTGAAAACTTGGGTAAGACTTCAGCTGTGAGCTTCCTTGACTTTTCTGGTCCACCCACGCTGAATCCAACTATGCCAGCTAGGCCTACTAGCGTTGTTGTTTTTACAAGGAACTGCACGGCTAGCTGTAGCGCTGGCTGCTTTCTGGTTCTGGGAGGACGTTTTGAATGGGGCATATCACAAAAGACAAGGAGCGTAGAAAAAGACTCTTCCTCACAGCTAAGAGCGTACCCATCTTTTCTTTCGACGTACTTACCTTCATGAAAGGAGCCTATCAACTATTCACTAATGGTATAGTTCTTCGCCTATTTTTCCTGAATTTAGGCGTATGCTATTATTTGAGTCTGTATTTTCGAAGCACAGGGGTGCCGTCATATTGGTCATACTGTCTAGTGCTACAAACTCTGATACTTTCAACTTCATCTTCTGAAATGCTGGGTTTCCAACAGGGTATTCCGCTTCACGTTTACTTACACGCCCCCTTTATAAATATGGCGACAAACTTCAGCTGTTCAACTTGCTAATTTTGGAGTTCTCCAACAGTATCCTATACCACCGATAAAGATTGTCTTAATTAACAACAACTCTAAATTTGATAAATCCAGAGGCATTAGTCGGTGTCCCATCTCCGGTAGCATTAGGGACCGAACTAACATCAACAACAACAGCGCCATTGTTATTTGTGCCATTACACGTTAACTCTGGAAATACTGTAGATGGATCAGTCCCTGCTGGGAAGTAGTAGCCGCCCACGCCATCATCACTGCCGGTATCAGGAATCTCATCACCGTCGTTGGCATTGGTAAGTGCAACCGCTGAGCCATTGAAGTTAATGAAAATGCCACGGTCTCCTGGGCCTGGTGTAGCTGGCGTGCTGCTATTGAAGCCGGTGGCAAGGAAAGTGGTGTTTGCAGGAATGAGATCGCAAATCAACACCTCTTGTGCCGCTACCTCACCATTCGATAGGAAGGGTATCGTGTACTCTATTTCATCCCCAGGACTAATGATAGCTCCATTGCTGTTACCATCTACAATTCCAGCAATATAACTTTCAACAGTACTACTGCCACTTGTTTCGTTTATCGGTGGTCCTGGCCAATTGACCGCATTGTCATTGTCATCGGTAGCGCCAGCATCTACATAGATAGTGTCAAAGAGTTGTTCATTCGCCAGCCCACGATTAATTGCTGTTATACGCTTCGTCAACAATATATCAGGTGTGCTAGGAATTGGATCCGTAACCGTAAATTCGGTTGGGTCGTCAATAGCTCCTGTTGCTGGGTCATCACTGGGTACTGGGTTCGCGCCAAACAACAACGATGCTTGATTTTGCACCACAGTTCCCGAAGTAACCCCTGGGTCAACTGTGACGTCAACCGTAAAACTGACTCTGTTGTTTCCACTTACCGTTGCAGGAAGACGAATGCTTGCGATAGAGAGCTGAGTGTCATTAAAGGTGGTGACCGTGCCACCACCTGGAGAGGTTGTACTTAAGGTACCAGCATTATAGGTAATATTAGGATCAGTTAACGTGTCGTTGAAACTAACAAAAATGTCTGTTCCAAATGCGTTAAACAATTCGTAGGTGTAAGTTACTGTACTACCAGCTGGAACAACATCTAGATTTTCGTCTTTGTTGAGTTCTGGCGGTGTACAAGATGTCGCATCAAACTGACCATTTTGCTCCACTGGACCCACATTCGTGACCACTGCTGGGTCCTGTGTTAAATCAACTGCATAGAGATTGTTATCGCCACCATTGCTATTTTTATAGAAATAGCTGATGCCTGAACTGGTATTCCAAGAACCTCCCGCAGCCCCTGGCAGGGTTGCACCCGTCGTCGATACTGCTGTGACAGCCCCACCCGTCGGTGGAATACGGTACAACACGCCGCTTCTAACACCATAAAGAAAGCCATCTACAGGATTAAAATTAAGATCAAACGCAACACCTGGCAACCCTGTTAGCACTCTATTCTCAAAGGTCAGTGTTCCAGCTGCTGGATTATTCCCGATAGAAACCACCCTGAGTGTGGAACTATCACCCAGGTTGTAATAATTGCCAATGCTGTCCATCACACCATTGGCACTAGAACCTGAGTTTAAAGTAATAGCAGGATTCGTATTTGATGTCGCCTTGCCTAGATTTTCTAAGGTTCCATCAGAGCTTACTCTTATAAAATCACGAGTAGCGAAACCCGCTTGGCCCTGTGTGTTGCTTACAAAAGCATAAATGTAATTATCTAAGGGATTGAAAGATAATCCATTGGCTCTAATAGGCGGCGAGAAAGTGTTGTGAACTGTGCTAAAGAGCAGTGTCACAGGATCCAATACTCTAAAGGCAGAGGGCGTACCAATCACAGCATAGGCAGAATCATCACAAACAAATCTAGGCCCAGAGGTGGTTGCCGCAATTGGAAGGGCGTAATCTTCCACCTCACCGTTGCTTGCAGATCTACCAGGGGTTGTTGCATTAATGCTGGCATCCGAAGTGAATCTAAAACGAGTATAGGTGGTGCCTGCGGAGCCGGCAGTAAACCCACTCCAGAACAAGTCGCCTGTGGGCGTACCACTCGTGATAGCAACGTTGGCGTACTCACTAGCCTCAAACGTGCCATCTTTATTAAAATCTATCCATGCATGGAGTGTTCCAGTGCCTGTTGCTGAGATATCGCCTTGCAAAATGCTATATGTTACGTCGCCTTCTGTCAGCGTAGAGAGCATAATGCCATCTTCATCTGCACCATCTCCTGTGCCATCTAGCGGCGTCTCTGCGTCAGCTTCTATATCTGGAGGAGTAGTGCCTAAATGAATGCCTGCGACAACGATGTGGCTTGCACCGACAGGATCGCTACCACTATTCCCTGCGGTCTTATCGGTACCATAGCTATCAGGCGCATCACCATAGTCTTGAGTCGGCTCAACGATGACTACATCTTCACCTGTGCTAGCAGCAGAATCGTAGTTGCTACCGGGTGTATTGTTGCCTGCATTAGAACCGCTGGCATAGGTAGTATTTCCCGCTGGTAATGGAATCGTTGAAGCGGTCACCCGTCGATTGGCATCGGCACTGGTTCGTGTAGGGTCTAAGTAAGTGGCATAGGCGGGGTTTTGGTAGGTACCAACCGCAGTCCCTGAGATAATGTTGACGGTGAAATTGACGGTTACTGAGCCATCTTTTGGAATCGTGTAGTCACCAAAGATAGGGACACTCATACTGCCGCTGTTAGTCGGTGTTGCTGGCCCTGTGGCTCCCCCACTCAATGTTGCTGTTGCGCCACTGCTATAGGTAAAGCCACTGGGCAAAATATCTGTGAGCTGTACCTCCGAAGCTCCGCCTGCGCCAGTATTAGTGACTGTAATGCTATAGTTCGCAGTGCCAGCGGCTGTTCGTTCACCAGGGGTACTCGGATTCGCTTCTGTTTTGGTGACGGTTAGGGCGGGAAAACAATTTGCACCAGGCTGAATAGGCGGCACTGAAAATGGATTGAGTGTACCTTCGATGCCATCTTCCCCATCTTCTGCGCCATGAGGAATTCCATTACCGCTATCTGCCTGACCACCCTGACCGCCCACCACATCAGGGGAGGAAACTTGCCCCCCTGGACTGGTAGAAATAACGACCCCGCCCCCGCCGCCGCCACCGGGACCATGCTCGTTACCACTATCTCCTGTGGTATTTCCCCCATTTCCCCCACGGGCTTGAACTGTCACACCAGACAAATTGCCAGCTTGGGCAATCAAGGCAACGGTTCCCCCAGACCCACCGCCGCCTGCACCATCGGGCGCACCCACAACTTCACCCACTTCACCATCACTGCCATTAGAGGTAATGGTGCCTGCGCCAACGAATTGATCGGCTTGAATGTAAACAATACCGCCACCCTGTCCGCCACGAATACCATTGTTGTCATTGTTGACATCGCCGCCGCCGCCGCCACCACCCATGATGAGGCGATCGCCCACAGGTGAAGCAACAGAACTAACACCGCCTAAACCACGAGATCCATCTAAGTCTCCCCCGATACCTTCCCAACCAATACCACCTGTGCCTCCATCACCACCATTTCCACCGCCGCCGCCGCCGGCATTGTGTGCGTTACCACCACCGCCCGCATTACCTGGCGCACCTCGGCCCGCATCTCCCCCTGGCAGTTGGTCTGAACCCAAATCTATTGCAGAAGTCCCGTCCCACATGTAGCGAGGCGTGCCTGCAATTCCTTCACCCTTACCACTGCCTTCCGTTGTGTTACCGGATAAGACATAGTTACCGTTATTTGCTCCAGAGGTATTACTGGGGTCGTTAGGCACAAACCCTCCTCTAAATCCCCGGTTATCAGCATCTATTGTGAAGCCATTGAAATCCATATTGCCAGCAATATCGAGAGCGAGGACACCGCCGACTTGCCCATTCCAATCAGGCACAGTAATGTTGCTACTAAGCGTCAAGCTAGCATATTGCACCATACGAATCACTTGAAAGGTCCGTCCTCCCTGGCTCACTGTTGGATCAGATTTACTGTATGTATTAACCAGACCATCTCCCGAGCCGCCGCCCTCAAAGGTCAATGTTCCACCTGTCAGCGGAACTGAATTTGTTGCTCTTACAAATTCATAGGTGCCCGTATTGTTCAAATTGGTTTGCCCGCGTCCATTATTGGCTGTGTTCCCAGAACCGTAGGCTGCCGTATTACTACTGTTGATGGTGGCATCCTGCATTTGGATGATCATCAGCATATCCCCTTCAGAAATAGGAGTATTGCTACCTTCAGTGTAATAGTTGCCAATTGTTATAGAGGTAGCCCCCGCAGCCAGCTGACTATTTGTCGCCGGAGGAAAGTAAGAGTTAACAACATCATTGGCATTGATTGCGCCATCCTTACCAGGGGTTGCACATGAGTTGGAATCTCCATAGGCAGGCTGCATGGGCACACCCATCATCATCATGGAACCTGTAAGCATGCCAAGTGTCAGAGAGCTGGCTAGCCAGTGACGCAAAATCGACGGGTGACGACCCGCGAACCATCCTGATTGCAGCGCTGAGGCATGAACTTGATCTTGAATGGTCATGATGCAGGTAACTATAATTATTTCGTATATAGAAATGTACGCACTAAATGAACCCTACATTTCTCACGTACGGTACCCATCTAGCAATTATTTTTAATACGAGGAATTACATAAATTCTCTTGCTATTGATTTCGTACAAAATCTATACGACCTTCGACTCCGATTATCAATTGAGTTGGATAATACAACTGAGAGCACCACGCTAAAAAACTACAGTGGTCGCAAGCGAGACTCTTTAAAGAAAATAACTACCGAGAGGAATACCGCTACAATTCCATTCCCAGATCACGCTGCTCAGCCCGCTTCTTCTGACACTGCTTCAAATGCTCATAACGCTGAATCGGCTCCTGATTTCTCTTAACTAGCGGCGCGAGATCGCTCTTTATTCTCCTGATACTGACGCTGCTTTTCATCTGCCAAACTCTGAAGTTCATCCGACTTACCTAATAAGGAGACTGCCAAAAAGTGTGGGAAACGTTGAAAGCTCCTGGGGTGGTACAAACAAGTTTTCATGACTTTATACTGAGCAGCGCCATTGGCTACAGAGCTGGCTGACTGACAAAAAAGTGTTGTTGCTAGCTGAACGGCTGTGATGGCAGCAGTTGTATAACTTTACAAAACAGGAAAGAAGCACGAGTCTGGAATTAACCAAAAACAATTTCAAACTCATGAGTGCTTCTCAACAATTATACGACGGTCTAGAAACGTGGCTCAGTCAATGCTACAACTGGCGCGACCAAAGACATCTACAAGTCCTGCTCTACATGGTCAGAGCGCTGCTGTACAGCGGTAGCGTGAACCTGACGAAATGGAGTACGTATCTGCCGAATCGCGGGCAGTATGCACAGAGTCAGCAGCGTCGGTTGAGTCGCTGGCTAAAGAACCCGAATATCGTCGTGAGTGAGCTGTATAGCAGTGTGATAGCGCACTTCCTATCACACTGGCAGCAATCGGTGATGTACTTGGCGCTTGATAGCTCAATGCTCTGGAACGAATACTGCCTGATTCGATTGGTCGTCGTCCATCGGGGTCGAGGGCTGACTGTTGCATGACGGGTCATCAAGCACGCTAGCAGCACCGTTGCCTATGACGACTACGAGGGAGACCGAAAAAAAGTGTGGGAAAGCCCGACAATTGTTGCGTTCTCTGACTGAGACCGTACCCTCTGCGTCCTGGAGTTGGCGATCTCGATCCGCAATCAACACCGGAACTCATGATGAAACCCTTATCGAATCGTTTGTACTACTCAATATCAAACGACGATTACAGATAATTGTCGCGACAACTACACGCAGGCTTGATCAAATCTCATAGCAATGGTTTGAGCATTTGTTCTAGTTGTCGTTCAAGCTAATCGTAATTGTCGTCTGATAACTCAACGAGTTTTCAACGTTTCCCACACTTTTTTCGCTCTCTATGTAGCATCTACAACATAAGATTTTGTCTGTACCCATGGCATATACTCTGCTGGCGCTCTACGATTTGTTCAGATAGCTGCACTATGCCCAGAAAGCAGCATCGCAATAGCCTCATTACTTTGTTATGTTATGCCCCATTCAAAGATTCGGACGGCTTCTACAGTGGATACACTCATTACTGTCGATCAGACACGACGGCGTATCGAGTTTGCCTATACCTTTCACAGTGCTCACTGGGAGCCTAGCCTGACTGCCCTGCTGCTCTGTGAGGGCATGGTTAAGGCTAGCAGGTATCGCTACTATGTCAGCTTCCTAGAGCCTGTCGGGACTACGGCGCTTGATCTACTGGCGATTGGACGCAGAGCGCAAAAGCAGCTTGCCCATCTCAGCAAGCACTCCGTTTTACTTTCCCTAAAATCATCAGCAACGCAGCTACCGAGCATAGAGACCAGAAAAGCCAGCTAAGCGAAAAGCGACGGACGTACAGGGGTAAAGGATTCGTTGGCCTTTTCTTTGCAACGTGAGTGTAGAGTATTAAAGATTCACTGTAGTGACAGACTGTAATTGCGAAGTCTTAAAGCGCTGTGTTCCCTGTAGATTCAGCCGTCCTGTTCCTCTCCCATAAATGTTGTGAGACTGAAGTAGAAAAATTTACATGTATCCTGTTTAGGGCAATCGGTTATATGCACGCTGGATGTAACAATAAAATTGGCAAATTCCTGCTGTCTCAGGCAGTTTGGTAACATAAAGGTGTTTCAAAAACACAAACTGTTGAGTACGAGTAAGCTGTAAGGCTCGACGAGAAATGATAGATGCTGAATCCAACTCCAACTATTCTGATCCTGTATGGGAAAGGTTAGAAGCCGGAAGACAGGCCAAAGCCGAACAAGGCGGCTATGTAGGCTATGGGTCTCCAGCTTTTGGTGAACGTGTGGTGGATGGGCAGCTTGTACAGGACAACCGTGAGCAAGAAGTGATTGAGATGATTCGCCGTCATCATAAGTCAGGCAAGTCTCTTCAGAAGATAGCTGATTGGTTAAATGCTAATAGCTACACCACAAAGCGAGGCAATCAGTGGAAGCGTATTTCCGTTAAACGCGTTTTAGATCGTTTGTATGGGAAAAACCCAAAAGCTTTCAACAACTAGCTCCTTTGACAACACTATGGCCTCTCAATCACCGCTAGCGGTTACACCGTCCACTACGAGTGCCATCAATCGAGCGCCCCTCAAAGTTTCTCCAGACACTTCTGTGGCTGGCGTGCTTCACCAAATGAGTCATGGGTCTGATGGCATTCGCACTAGTTGCGCAGTGATTATTGATGACTCAGAAGCTGTCATTGGCATTATTACAGAGCGAGATATTGTTCAGCTCACAGCTCGTCAGCATCAAACGGCTCAGTCCTTTACGGATGTAGCTGTAAGCGCTGTTATGACCACACCAGTTAAAACATTGCCGCTAGAAGCTTTTCAGGACATTTTTGCTGTTTTATTTCTATTTCGTCGCTATCGTATTCGGCATTTACCCATCGTTGATGAGCTAGGTCATTTAATCGGTGTAGTGACCCCGGCAAGTATTCGCAGAGTTTTAAAGCCTGCTAACTTGCTCAAGCTGCGTCGGGTGTTGGACATCATGACCACAGAAGTCGTGAAAGCCCCAGCAGATACCCTTGTAATATTTCTAGCGCAGCTGATGGCTCAGCACCGCGTTAGCTGTGTTGTTATTGTTGAGACGACAGTAATAGAGGAAAATGGCGAGCCTTCAATTAACCCGCCTATTGGAATTGTGACAGAGCGAGATATTGTTCAATATCAGTCTTTAGCGCTGAATTTACATCAGCTGAGCGCGCGAGAGGTGATGAGTACACCTCTCTTTTTACTCGATCCAAAAGACTCTCTGTGGGAAGCGCATCAGGCAATGCAGGAGCGCAAGGTCAGACGCCTAGTTGTGTCTTGGAACTGGGGCCGAGATATTGGCATCATTACCCAAACTAGCCTACTACGCGTATTTGACCCTATCGAGATGTGTAGCATCATAGACAGTTTACAAAAAACGGTTCAACAGCTGACCGCTGAGACTGAAGCCAATCGCAGCAATGGAACAGCATCGGATACACAAGCGTTGCCAGATGTCAGTATGCAAGATTACCTCACTCAAGCAACTGACTGTATAGAGTCCACGTCAGAAAGTTTTCAGTTGAGTCCATGTCAGGTCCTAAAACTTAAACAAGCTGAACAGCTTTTGCGCCAAGTTCAAGATTCGCTGCCGATTGAAACTTAACGCTCAGAATGAATTAACACAGAGTCGCTGTAGCTGATTAACCCGGAGGACTCTGTATTAATTTAGCTACCTGCAAATCCTACACAACGTGATCTAAGCAATCTATCAACAGCAGCTAAGGGCATATTGCTGCTGATAGTAACAAATTGACTGAGACGATTATAAAAGATACCCAAAGGTGTCTTCAAAACAGCGTCGTCCGGTAAGCAGCTAGGACACATCAATTGATTACCAATCGGAGCAAGCCTCTGCCTTGAATCAGTGCCTTTTAGATATATGACGATATCGTAAGGCTGAGCAATATCTAGCAACATGGCATTTAATGTTGCCGCTTGGTTTATATTTCGAGGAAATCCAGAGAGAACCCAACCATCTTTCATATCAGACTCGGTTAAGCGTTCTTCGAGTAGTTGAAGTGCTATCGTGTTTGGGACTAGTTTCCCAGCTTCTAAGCAAGCTCGGGCACGCTCTCCAAGATGAGTTTGGTCTCTGATAGCAGCAGTCGCCAAAGAGCTAAATTCGACTAATGGGAGCCTGTAGTACTCAGCCAAGTCGATGAGTCGGTCATTGTTGTCGTTGATAGAGAATCCTGGAGCAAGCAGGCGCATGGTTTCATTTTCCTGTTGACTCAACTTTGAAAAGCTTGTTTTTACTTAGTAAGTTCAGTCACCTAGTCATATATTCGAGCTTCTCTAGCGCC
>CALDSK010000037.1 GCA_937911865.1 uncultured Synechococcus sp. | reverse complement strand
ACAAAGTCGCAGAAACGAATCTGCTGCGCCACGGCTATGAGCTGGATAAATCCCTACCTTCCGAACTTCAGCAGGCGATCACACCAGCCAGTGTCGAGACGGAACAGACACGACCGACCGACCGCAGCGCCTTTGACACAGCTGTTGCTGCTATGCAGACCCACCAGCAACAAAACAAACTAGAAGAACAAACAGGTGATCGCATTTCCGATGACCCTGCTGCGACCGTTGCTGCTGAGACAGAGCCTGTTGCCACGTCTGTTTCCGGTCACCCACCCGCTACCTTCACCACTACGATGCAGCACATTGCCCAGCGCTTGGTCAGCATGACCGTTGTAGGCGTCCCTGGCGCTGGCAAGGGCATGTTTGTCTCCAACCTGCTACGTCTCGTGCGCCAGCATCACTCGCAGCTGCACATCTTCGTGATGGAAGGTAAAGGCGATGTCAAAGAAGCAGGCTACTGGCAGGGCGTAGCCGATGACATTCGCTCAATCAAGGGACTCGACGAGAACCCTCTCAACTTCGTCTCTTGGATCAACGGCTGCTTAGAAGATTTCAAAGCGATAGAAGGCCCGAAGCTGCTGATATTCGACGAGGTGACCTATCTCTACAAAGTTTGGCAGACGACCGAAAAGGAAAGCTTTGAGGACTACATTCAGTACAAAATTGGCCTGTCCTCGATGGGCGATAGCTTGCAGAACTATATCTGGGAAATCGGTCAGGTAAGTAACGCCAAAGACCTGGGCGTGACGGCTGGCATCCGCTCCCTGTTCAAGCCCATCGCCATCGTCAGCAACCACGACCGCCGCGCCGCTAATGCGCTGCTGGGTACCAAGTTTGTGCCGCTGCCGGAGGAAGGTAAGAAAGCCGTGATGCAGATGTGCGATCTCTCTGCCTGTGGCCGCGCTGTCTATGACTATGTGAACGACTGCTGGCAATCAATGCCCCAGCTGCCGAACCTGTCGGGCTTTGCCCGAGACACGCGCTCATTTGCCAGTCAGGAGCTACAGGAGCCACCAGCGCCGGAAGCAACCCCACAGCCAGACGTCAGAGCTGACCTAGAGCGCCTGCTGTCAGTAGACGCGCCAGAACCTGCGAGAGAACCTACTCGCTTTGGCCTGAGCGTAGAGCAAATCAGCGAAGTACAGAAGCGTTTATCTAGCCTGCAACCAGGCACAATCTCATCTGTGAAGCGCATTCGTGAAAACAGCCGTTTGCTGCGCGATCAGGGCATCACCCAAGCTAGTCTTGCTGAGCTATTCGACTACCTAAATCAAACGGGGGCGATAAGGTGGCGGGCGAGTGAGAAACGTGATTTTCGCTATCTAGGTGGCCTGTAGAGGTTGTAACCCTATGTATCTGCCACGCGACACAACACAAACTATGACTTCGGTGGTTGCTCAGACCTTTCTTAGAAAAAGAGCTTGGTTAGATAAGAGGTGTTACCTTAACTAACTGTTGCTGTTAGTTGTGAGGCTATTTGTGGAGCAAATATCCAAATCCTGGCTCATTCCTTTTCGTTCGTCAGGCATAGCAGCAATGAGACGGCCTACCCCTGAGCTACAGGTAACCGTTAAGCAGATTAAAAAACTGATACCGACTGTATTGAAGAAGCAAATCTCATCAACTTTCCTCAGCGATATTGAAGTTGATGTTTACACCCTTTCAAATTGGGATGAGCATCCATCAGGTGTAGCATTTGCATTAAAGAAAAGTGCGTTCATTCTGAATAGTCTTTTACCAATTATTGTTGAGTGTTCTGCTAACTATGATGCGGAGGCTGTACTCCACAACTTCAAAGAGCGGTACCCAGAGAAGGATGCCGATGCGAGCAATCTTATAGACCTAGATCTGACGAGTGACTCGTTACTTGGTATGGCAAAGGTTATCTTCGCTGCTTGTATTGCTAGACCTGGAACGTTTGGCTCCTATCTAGCCGAAGATAGTGAGGTTCGTTTCGATATCGATGATCACTGTATAGATATATCCAAGAAATATGGCTGGCCTCCAATCTCAGACCTCGATTTAGAGAGCGTCTACAGGTGGCTCTCAAAGGTAGAGGGTTTTGACGACGGATTTGGATACAATGCACTAGGAAGAGCTCTTGCTGCTTTCTCTTATGCCGTGACATCTGGTCATAGTAAGACTGATGTACTCTGGCCGTTGATAGGACTCGAAGCGCTTTACTGTAGAGAACGAGAAGCGCTAGCACGTCAAATATTGCAGAAGTCTGAATTATTTCTGGGGCCTCGTCGAGAATTCAAATCAAAATTCAAGTCTTTGTACGAAACAAGGTCTCAATTCATACATGGAGCAATGGATTTTCCTTTTTCGTTCTGTCCGTATGATGCAGAACCAGAGTATGAAGAGAGTCATAGAAAAATATATGACTCTCAAGATTTAGGAACTGCTATTCTCATCGCCACATTTCAAAAATTGGTGCTAGAGGGCCGATGGGACTTGGAGTTTGGATATTATCGATTAAGCGAGAAAGGTGCGTAGTTCACGGTCTTGCCTTGCATTCTACTGGTGCTGATGAGAGTGCTCACAGGTGATACTTTCTATGTCGTATATGATTGGGTTACTTTACGACAATAATATCCTTCCGCCACTATTCATTGAGTTGTAAAGAATACTGTTAATTACGACAGACTGGCTAAAGGGCCGAAGATGCCTACTTTGAATATTGCCTTGTCGTAATACCTGCTATAAATTACAACATGTTATATAACGTGATTGCCCAGCTAGAGCAGCTGATTGCCCAGATTCAGGCATCTGGTTCAGTAGCGCATGAGGATGCCAGGTTGGATATATCGAAGCATTCCAAGTCAGGCTATGAGTATGCCCGCCTGCGTAACGGTAGTGAGTTGAGCGCCTGTGGTCGAGTCGGCAGTGAGAAATATCTTGAGGTGTTGGCCACCCTTCAGC
>CALDSK010000036.1 GCA_937911865.1 uncultured Synechococcus sp. | reverse complement strand
ATCAACGGATCCTACTGGATTCGAACCAGTGACCGACCGCTTAGAAGGCGGTTGCTCTATCCAACTGAGCTAAGGATCCAAGGAATTGGCTGCATTAGTCTACCGCAGATGATGGATAGATGGCAGCACTAACTCAATTTTAGTCTTTCTTTGTGTTTGTTAACTGTGCCAGATAGCGCTCATAGGACCGTGTTTATATCGAATTCGGTTGGTTTGCTTCTGAGGGTTTGGGCGTTTTGGGTACGCTAGCCTCACATAATGCATGCCGTACTCGCAGTCAGTGGTTACATTCCTAGTCTGTGATGAGGTCGGTATGGCCCACGCGCCGTCAGGCTCCTAAGAGCGTCTATTGCTATGTTTCTGCTAACCCCTGAGGATGTGGATATTACTAACATCCAGCATCCTAAGCAGCCTAAGAAAATTCCGATTTTGTCTTATCAAGAGCGGAACTTTCGGCTGTTGAGCGTGTTTCACGCGAGTCAAGGTGAAGAGGCCCACGCTGAGTGGCGTGAGCTGACAGATAATCAGGGTAAAGCTTGCGTACTGCTCGAAGAGCCTCACCGCTTTAGCCTGTGGCGACTGGTCAATATTGATAAAAGCTTGCTAGACCCGGTTGCGCCAGTTGCCTATTCAAAGGCTTGCGTGCTGATGATTCAGTCAATGTATGGAGATGTAGAACAATTGCTGGGTGCTAAGCAGGCAAAGAAATTTGGTGAAAGCCTGGCTCTGAATGTACAGAAGCAGATGAAAGAAGCGGGCGGGCTTGGCGGGGTTCTCCGTACTAATCCCCTCTCGGAAGTGCCGCCTCGCTGGGAGGAGGACGATTTGAGTGCCGTTTTATTAGAGTTGCACCGGCTGGGCTGTAAGTTTTTTGGTCGCTCGAAGTTTGTGAGCAGAACGTTAGCCTCGCTTAACGCACTACCTGGCAATGATAAGGCTGTGTTTCTGAGCTGGCTTCAGATGTCGCTTCTAGCTGAACTTTGGGTCTGAGTCTTGGCACTGAGTCTTAGCGCTGAGCCTGGGTTGAGACCTGAGTCTTTATGACTAGCGCGACTACTTGGCGCTTTAAAGCTGTGTTGCTTATCGTTTTTGTCTGTTTAGGGGTTTAGGGGTGTGGGTGAGCGTAGTGTTACAGCAGCGGTTGGGCTAAGTCAGGCGGATCGTAAGGTGCTGGTCGTGTGTGCCGGATGGGCTTTGCTGTCGTTGCTGGTGTTTGGGGTAGGCAGCGTTACTAGTGGCGGCGCTGACTGGTTTGTGATTGTCGTTAGCCTGCTAAAAGTGGGCGCTTTTTTGATTGCGGCGGCGCTGTGCTGGCGTAACGTTAGGCAGCCTGAGATTTTGAGTGGACGGAGTGTTTGGCAGGCGATCGCACTCGGAATGCTCTTTTACGCGCTAGGCGACATCACCGTTATTCTTTGGCGCAGCCTCTGGGGCATTGACTCAAGGGTTTCTCTGGGCGACGTCTTCTACGGTGCGAGCTATCTATTTCTAGCGATTGGCCTACTCCAGGCTGTATTGCCCAGACAAACAAATCTAAACTTGCCTCAAACATTAGGGATTTCTATCGCCGGTGTTATCGGTATTTTGTTTGCCAGCTGGATTAACTTTTATGCGCCGACTGTAGCGCCGGTTTCACCCGATACCCATAAATCTTACGCCGAGGCTATCCAGCCAGAATCGACTGCTGCTGAGTCTAGGGGGGTGGCCGCAGGGGCTATTACCCACAGTAAGCAAACTGCGCCAGCGGTTATTCAGACGATTGAGGCGCGGCTGGGTGGAATCGCTCGGCGCATGGGATTGGTGTATGTAGTGGGTGACTGTGCGCTGGTGGTGATTGCCATGGCTTTGCTCGTGGCCTTTTGGGGGGGCACCTATTCTGAAGCCTGGAAGCTGGTCGCTTTGGCAGGTCTTTGCCTGTACGTGGCAGATATGTTTTTGATGTATGAGGTGAGCAAAGGAACCTATCAGCAGGGCGAAGTGTGGGAAATTTTTTGGGTGCTGTCGGCGCTCTTTTTTGGCCTGAGTGCGGGGGTAGAGTATGGCGTTTCTACCCAGATGAAGCGACATTCGGCGCGTCGGGAGTGGCTGTGATGACGTCCGGATATTATTCATATATCGCTTAGTTGAGCAGCCCTGTAAAGGCCTTATTTTGAGGCGCTTTAATAATGAAACGATGATCAGAAAACCTGCCATACTGTGAAGAGACAATTGAGCAGGACACAGCACCCGGTATGGCCCCAAGAAAACTGTCTGATTCAGATAAGAACGAAATTATTGATCTGTACCGGCAGCCTGGACAGACGACTTCGACGTTAGCTGAACAGTATGGGGTGAGCAACAGTACCATCAGCCGCATTCTGAAAGGGGCGATTCCGTCTGAAGAATACAGCGCTTTGATTGCTGAAAAGCGGATGTCGGGCTCAGATAAGCCTCGTCGTACTCAAAAGAAGGCTGCTTCAAAGCCACCGGCTAAAGAGGAGGTTGTAAACGAATCGCTGACGGTGCCAGAATTTGCGCCCGCAGCCAATCAGCCTGATATAGACGGCACGCTAGTCTCCGAAAAGCCTAAAAAGGCGAGCGCCCCTAAGCGTAAGCCGTCTAAGAAAAAGGTCCAGTCTACGGCAGCGGAAGCTGAAGAGACCAAGACTGAAGCAGCCAGCGATGAGCAGCCCACGACATCCCGCAGGCGGCGAAGACGCAGCCGGGCTAAGGATGAGGAGACCGGTCAGCTGCCGCTTTTGGCAGAGGAAAGTGCTGAAAGTGAAGAGCTTGCAGAGCGCGCTGCCGAAACTGAAAAGCCGGTGCCAGCACCTCGCCCTAAGCCTGTACTCGTCCGGCAGGATGAGGATGACGATGACATCGATGAGGATGACGACGCGGTCGATTTGCAAGGGCTCGATGAGACCTTGGGCGATGACTTTGGTGATGATGACGATTTAGACGAAGACGAGGATGACGATGAGGATGACAGCGATGTTGAGCTGTCTATGCCGCGAGCGTCAGCTGCGGCGGCGCTGTCGATTATGCCGCTGGATGAGGCTGTGCTGCCTAAGCCCTGTTACCTCGTTGTTGATATGCGCGCTGAGCTGATTACTCGTCCTCTGGTAGAGTTCTCTGATCTGGGTCAAATTCCGAGCTCTGAAGAAAGGGAGAAAACGCTGCCTGTCTTTGATAACCATCGGGTGGCCAGACGCTTCTCTCGCAATAAGCAGCGGGTGATTAAGGTTCCCGATGGGAGTTTGATCACACGCACAAGCCCCTACCTGACGGCGAAAGGGATTACGCGCTTGCTGGTAGATGGTCAGGTGTTTGATTTGGCAGGGATAGAATAACTGGCTCTAAGGTTGAGCGGGTGAGTTTAAGACCTGATCAGAGGATGCTTTGATGTTGCTGCATTTGTCTACTTGGCTGGAGGTGGAGGATTATTTGACGCGATCGCGCGGCATTATTTTCCCCATTGGCTCTACCGAGCAGCACGGCCCAACGGGGCTGATCGGCACGGACGCTATCTGCGCAGAAGTAGTTGCTAAAGGTGTGGGCAAAGCCACCGGGGCGCTCGTGGGCCCAACGATTAATGTCGGCATGGCGCTGCATCACCTGGCCTTCCCTGGCAGCGTTAGCTTACGCCCCAGTACCCTGATTGCGCTGATTCAAGACTATGTAAAGCCGTTGGCTCGCAATGGGTTTGAACGGTTTTACTTTATTAACGGGCACGGGGGCAACAATGCGTCAATGAAAGCCGCTTTTTCAGAAACGTACGCTGCGATCGCTGATGCCAACCTCCCCAATGCCAGCAAAATTCGCTGCAAGCTAGCCAACTGGTACAACTGCAAAGCCGTAAAAGATCTGGCAGCGCAGCTATACGGTGACCAAGAAGGCTCACATGCTACCCCGAGTGAAGTCGCCCTGACTCAGTATGTGTATCCGGAGGTCGTAAAGTCGGCAACGCTATCACCGACGGTTGCAGCCAAAGGCCGTTCAATCTATAACCCAACTGACTTTCGGGCGTTCTATGCAGATGGGCGCATGGGCTCAAACCCTGCACTAGCGACGCCGGAGCACGGCGGTCAGTTTTATGAGAGGGCGGTAAAAGAGTTAAGTGCTGGTTATTTAGCCTTCATCAATGAGGACACACCCTGTGGGATTGAGTGAATAGGTGTCATTGATTTGACATATGTTGTGAGAGACGTGGCTATAGCTATATGCCCCTTAACAAAATATGTTTTGCTAGGACCTTCGCAAAGGACATTAATGAAGATTAGGTAAGCCGACTATAGGCTTGTTAACTAACGGCCTACCTATAGACTTTTTACCCTTAAACTGTTATCTACTGCTTGCAGGGACTAACGCTCCCCTCATCCGTAGAACAGATGAAAAGAGGTAAAAAAGTATGCCAGAGAGTATAGCAATTGCTGCGTTTGTTTTCGGCGCAGTTCTTTTCTTAATAGCGATCGCAGGTGGAAATCTCAAAATATTCGGTTCAGAAATTTCTAATTCTGTCTCTAACCCAGGGCTGCGGGCAGTCTCTTTCTTTGTAGGCACGTTCTTTCTTGTTATTAGCGTTGCTTCCATTCTTGATGAGCCTTCTGTACCATCCTCTTCACCGCCATATAACAACAATAGTAGTGAACAAAATAGCGACTTTCAGTCGCCTACAACATCATTTTCTGCGACGTCTTACTGCTCAATGACTGATGTATACGGCTATGGCGAGCACAGCGATGTCAGTACTGCTCAAGATCTTGCTATTGATGACTGTATCTATGCGGGTGGGGTGCCCGATTGCTGTGCTAGTAATGTGCGCGTTTCTCAGTAAACAGAGGCGCAAAATATAGACTAATTACGACTGTACGGCTTTTGTGTCATCAACAGTGCACAGCGGTTCACGATACTAAAAGTTGCACGCATAAGGAAAAAGGTAAATGGTTTCACTCGTGCCCGCTGGATTTTCTGTCCCGACGAATTTAGTTACTGACGAATTTCGCCTGAGAATGCTAACCATCAACGATGTCGTGAAAGACTACGATGCGGTGATGAGTAGCTACGAGCATTTGCAAGGCGTGTTTGGGCCCAACAGCACCTGGCCTAGAGCTGACCTCAGCCTGGAGCAAGATTTAATTGATTTGGGCTGGCATCAAAAAGAGTTTCAGAACCGCACATCTTTTGCTTATACCGTCATGAGTCTGGGTGAAACGCGCTGCTTGGGCTGCGTATATATCTATCCCGCAGAGCCCGCCGATTATGATGCGCAGGTGATTTTGTGGGCAAGGCAAAGCGAAATTGCTAATGGCTTAGAAGATCGGCTGCTAGCAGCCGTGAAGCAGTGGATGGGCCAAGCATGGCCGTTTAAGAAAGTAGGCTTTCCGGGAAAAGAGATTCCGTGGGCGGAGTGGTTAGCGCTGAGATAAAAAGTTAAGCGAAAAGTCAATTTGGCCAACGCGCTAAAAAACAATCTGCACAGCTAGCTGCGTGATATCCACCAGGTCTAACCCATCCAGCGCTTGCCGGGGCCACCACTGACACTTATCGGTTGTTCCTTCCGCCTCGTACCGCAGCTCTCCACCCATGAGCTGGGTGTGATAAAGAATGCGAATACCGTGAAAATCGGTCTCTTGTGAGCAGTCGTAAATGGAGCTAATGGTTGCGACGGTGGTGGGTTTAATCGTTACGCCTGTTTCTTCTTCAACTTCTCGAACAACGGCATCTCTAGGATCTTCTCCAAAGTCTAGGCCGCCGCCTGGTAGCGTCCAGTAGCCCTGCCATCGAGGAAGTGCTTTAGAGATCCGACACAGCAAAATGCGATTTTGATTGTCTGTTATCAGCCCGTAAGCAGAGACTCGGGTGTATTGAGGCTTCTCGTTCATTCTCGGCAGCGCCCTTCTAGGTCACAGGCCAGTTTTTCGTTTCGTTGGGCCACTACTGTTTCCAGGCTTGGCCGCCCCGTAAGCGCCAGCCGCTTGTCAGCCCACAGGTCGTACACCTTGTTTACAATCGGGCCAATCACAGGCCACTTAGTCGCCGCATATATCCAACCGATGCCTAACGCGTCATAAGTGTGCTGAAAGACTTCGACGTTTTTAACGACCGTGCCGTCGGCCAGCACCGCATGAATACGACCCATAGCCGTTTCAAAATCAACGCCACCGTTCTCTTCTGCGCTGTAGTTCAAGTCAGCAATATCTGTAAACTTAACCAGGCCGCGCCCGGCGTCTTTTTTGCGCAAAAAGTTCACTTCGCGCAGGCACAGCGGACAGTCACCGTCGTAGAGCAAGTTGACTTTCCAAGTTTTTTCGGCTGATGTTGTTGGACTGTCTGGAGCCGGGCTGGCCGGAGCTTCTAAGCGCGTCATACAAAAGGCATCGTTAAAGCGGCCCTTTTATTTTAGTCCGTTTGTTTAAGTTATGTAACGCTCAAAGCGTCCGACTCAGAAATCTCAACCCGAAGGACTAGGTTCAAGACGTTTGGAGCTTAGGAAGCTTGTGGCAGGTAGCTGCTGAGGTGCTTTTAGCAGAGCATTCTTGTAAGCAGGGCTCAGAGAGGGCGTCGTCTTCACTTAGCTCAGATGGCAGGTTGCCAAACACCATTGTGCAGCTGAGGTCTTCAAAGTCTGGGGTCATGGTGAGCGGAATGCCAAACTTGTCTGTAAAGAAGGTCTGGGTGGGCAGTTTGCACATGTTGACACACATGCCGACGCATTGAGAGTCTTCGAGGTAGCGGCACTTTTCAATTTGGACGGCGCTGGGCTGCGATCGCACTTGCCCATCCAAGCCTTCCACCTCCGCCTCGGCCACCTCACAAGGCCCAACTAGCCACTCAAACATCTGCGCTGCAAACCAGGCATTGAGTACGCACACCAGCCTGGTTGGCGAAAAGAGAGTACGAATCAGCCATAGTACGGGCGCTGGCACGAGCGATTGCAGCACTTGGGCAACGGCAGCCTGCTGCTCTTGAGCGTTGCGCCCCTGCATAATTTGCTTAGAGAGATCGACAAAGCCGCTGTAGCCGGGCTTAGGCGTTTCCCCATCAATCGCCTTGGCCATTTTGCGAGAGAACAGCCATATAAACAGTCGATCTATCAGATTGTCGTGGTAGGCATGGGCCGTTGGCGCTTGAGCTGTCTGCATAGTGAGGGTTGCTTTGTCTCTTTCTCTATACTATGACTTTTGCTGGCCTCTTATCAGTACGATTGCGCCGCAGAGTAAGGCAATCCCGCCTACGCCTAGCAGCACACCGATTGGAAATCTGTTTGGAAATCTGTTTTCTGCTGTTTCTGAAACGGGGGCTTCTTCAAGGAGTGCTGAGCGTGTGTCAGCACTCTCTTCGGGCGAGGATGCGATCGCTTCACCCGCTGCTACGGTGACATCAAAATCTAGCTCAAAAGGCGTAAAATCTGCCGCCTGTTTGGGGCTACCGCTAATCACTAGCGTGTAGGTGCCGACTGCTGGAAAGATCAGCTGAGCGCCGGGAATATCTTGATAGCCTTCTGCGTCTACGGGCTCTAGGGCTGGTGTCAGCGTAGCGGTGTTTCCTTGGGGCTGAGTATAAACAGCCAGCTGACAATCGCAGTCTGAAAGGGGAATGGTTTGCCCGCCTCTGCGGGTAAGCGCAAACCAGGCAAGTACGTTTTCACCCGCTCGGGGCGTATCGTTCGGTTCTATATGCAGCGTCGCGCCAATGTCTTCAACAATCTCGACCTGGTGGGCCTGAGCTGTTTGCTTGGTCTGTGGCAGAAGCGTCTGGTGGCTGAGGCTGACAGCAATCGCTGTTGTCAGGGCGATGCCGACTGCTTTGTCGATGGCTTTGCTGATGGTTGGGCCCATTGCTTTTAGGGAGTGCATAGTTTTGCTTTTGAGAGAGTAAGGCCCAGAGCCAAGGCGATCGCACCCCAAACAACAGAATAGTTGCCAGTCCTAACCCACCCACCCTGGCCTGGTTTTGCCAGCTCAACGCTAAAGCCCCCCAGTAGTGTGAGCCGATCAAAATACTGTGTATGGCCGCAAGGGCTAAGGCCGGTACGCTCAGTAGGTGAAGTTTGCGCCAGCGAGCGCCGAGGCTTTTTTGAGCTGCGTCAAAGCTGGTAAGCGCAGCCGGTAGCATCAGGAAAAATGCGATCGCACCCAGCACCACACCGACCTGATGCACGGGCAGCATAAACTGCACTGCCTGCCACTTCCACTTCCAGGTATGGCTAAACATGTGCAAAATATGTAGCCCGCTGAGCACAAAGGCCCCCACGCCTAATACTCGCCGATAGCGTAAGGGCGCAGGCCAAAGGCGACTGATCGGCCGAGCGACTAGGGCTGCCATCAGGCAAAACAGCGCTGCGTGCCCGCTGTAATCGCTCATAGTGTCGCCCGTGCGCAGTAGCAGTAGGACGCCAATCGTAATTGTGAGCCAGCCGCCGAGTCGGAAGAGCTGCGATCGCCGATCTTGGCTCAGCGCTGAGGTGGCCAGACCCATGCCAATCATGGCGGGCAGTGTCCCGGCCCCAAACGCCATCATGACTGCGCCACCGCCCACCCAGCTCTGTGTTGCGACCGCTCTCAGCTGGCCAGTGTACAAAAAGCCACAGGGAATCAGTCCCCAAAGTAGACCTAGCAGCAGCGGCGTGAACGCTCGCCTCTGCCCAGAAACCGTCATCATGGCGCGGCTGATACGCTCATGAATCTGTTGTTGCTTAGCCGGATGGAGAAAGGGCAGGTTGGGTAAAAAGCCGGGCTTGGCCTGGGTAAAGCCAAACCAGATTAACAGCACCCCCATGAAGATCGACGTGACCCTTCTGAGGGTAGAGCCGACCCCAGCCATTTGTCCGCCTGCGAGTACGACAGAACCGAGCGCGCCAATTGCAGCGCCGATCAGGATGTAGCTGAGCAGTCGGCCCAGGTTGAGCAGGATGTGGAAGCTGAGGTGCGATCGCCACCCAGCCTTTGCCTCAGCAGAATAGGAGAGTGAAAAGGCCGCTGTAATCGGGCCGCACATACCCACGCAGTGACCAAAGCTGCCCAAAAAGCCAATGGCCGCAGTTAACCATAGGTCAAGTTCGCTGGGCAAGAGGGCGCTGGGCATAAAGGCGCTAAGGCAAACTAAATTAAAGGGGACTGACGGCTAACTGGGGAGATTGGGATCGTAGACGTTAATAGTAACGCTATCCTCGATAGGTGCACCTTGTGTGGTCAGCGTCTCATGTCCATTCGCGTTGAGCGTGACTCTAAGAACATTATCGCCACTAGGCAGCGTCGGCAAATGGGTCCATGTGCTGTAGATGCGCTGAACGGGCGCATCGTTGATATATAGATCCGCGTGGCCTGCCGTGGCACTGCTCTCACCGTTTACCTTTGCTGGCTCAAAGGTAAAGTTCGCCGTGCCTACATAGAGGTTCCAGCCGCTGACCTCATCTTGCTCTACCCGTACGGTCACCGCTGGGACTGGCGTACCCGCTGGCACTTCGATGGTTTTGCTATGAAAGACATCGTGGGTGGTGCGTACCGTCTGAGGTGAATCTTGAGCAGGACTGGACTTGCTTGCTTGATCGACGGCTTCTATCTGCGTTTCAGTGGCTGTGCCCGCGGCGGCTTCGGCATTAGCCGCTGAGCCCAGCGTTTGCGAAGAGCTAGTACAGGCGTTTAGAAACGCTGTCGCACCAATGATTGTACCGAGCGAGAGGGTTCTGCAAATTTGATAGATAGCCATAAGAATTTGCACGTGGGGGATTGAACTGCCTAACATCCTATAGCAAATGTTCTAATGCACTAGGACATTCTGCGGTGAGCGCGTCGATAAGTGATGCTCTAGACGCAAAAGTACTGATGCCGAAGTAACTTAGGTGTAATCAGGCGTAATCAAAGTATTTTGAAACGGGCATGTTGAGAATAGTCAGTTGTACGGAAATTGTTCAGCTGAGTGCGTAGTTATAGCAGTCGCCGGATGCATTTGGCGACTGCTGACCAATTAGCTCTACGTGCAGCAAGGGTTTTACCCATTGGAGATGTACAGAGCTAAGTGGCGAAGGCTATATATTTGCTGGTGGGTCACTGCTAGCCATTATTGGAAAAAGGCATTACGAAAACTATGGATAAGAAGGTCTTAGCAGGTGTGGGCATTGGTGCAGTGGTCGCCCTGTTTCTCGGTGGTAACGCAGTGGCTTCTCACATTGCAAAAAAAGAGGTCGATAAGGCCATCGCAGACGTGTCCGACGTGGTGGGCATTGAATATAAGAAAGTTAACCAGTCCTTGCTAGGCGGTGGTACGACCGTTAAAGATGTGGTGATCACACCTGTTGGCACCGCCGAGCCGATTAAGGTCAATCAAGTAGTTCTGTACGACTTCGATCAAAAAGACGACGTGCCGACCTATCTCAACTTTGCGTTTGAAGGCATTTCCTTGAATCTGGCCACACTCAACGAGAGCGGCGACAACCTAGCAGAGCTGGGCTACGACAATGAGCTCTCTGGTGACTTTTCGACAGAGTACGAATATGACGAGGCCAAGCAAGTTGTTCGTTTGAAAAAGATTGAGGTGGGCGCTGAAGACCTCGGAACCATCGAGATGAATATGGAACTGGCGAATATCACGATGGATCAAGATACCTTAGCGTCTTTGCCCTTTTCCCTTCTGGGCGCAGAGTTCCAAAATGCCAAGATTACTTACCGCGATGATTCCTTTTTTGAGCGGATTATCGAAAGCGGTGCTGAAGCTGAAGGCATCAGCGTGGATGACGCCAAAAAAGAGCTGATTGCTAGCCTCAGCGGGGGCGAAGGCGATGACGCGCTGCCCCAGGAATTTATTGATGAAATGACAGACTTTATCAATGACCCCGACAGCTTCTCGATGACATTTTCGCCCGCTGAGCCCGTTCCCTTTGTGAGTCTTTCAGGGGCCAGCACCCCTGAAGACTTTATCGAGCTGCTAAACGTTCGCTTTGAGTCTTAATGCTCTGTAGCGGTAGATCCCTTCAGCGTCCGCGTGGTGTTGCGGGAAGCACCAGCTGTTCGCCTTCAGTGCCCCCAGTCTGGCCACGCTGATTGACAGATTGAGGTGCGCTGGGTTTGGGCCGATTCCGGCTGCTGAGCTGCTTGATCACGATGTATAAAATCGGCACTACAAACAGACTCAAGAAGGTTGCAACCAGCATGCCGCCAAAGACAGCTGTGCCGAGCGACTGACGAGAGCCTGCGCCCGCACCCGTAGCAATGACCAGTGGAAAGATACTGCTGAGCGTTGAGATAGCGGTCATCAAGATGGGACGCATCCTTTGCTGTGCCGCTTCTAGCGCCGCTTGGGTAATCGAGCGGCCTTGCTCTCGCAGCTGGTTAGCGAATTCCACAATCAAAATGGAGTTTTTACTGGCTAGCCCAATCAGCATGACCAAGCCAATCTGGCAGTATACGTCGTTTGGCAGCCCGCGTAGGGTTTGAGCCAAAAGTGCCCCCAAGACGGCCAGTGGCACAGCAAACAAAATAATCACTGGATCCACATAGCTCTCGTACTGCGCTGCCAGTACTAAAAAGACTAGAACAATACCCAGGCTAAAGATAATAGGCGCTTGGTTACCGCCTTCAATCTCTTCTAGGGCTGTGCCTGACCATTCATACCCAAAGCCTGCGGGCAGCACTTGCTCTGCAACGTTTTCCATGGCCTCAATCGCCGCACCAGAGCTGACGCCTTCAGCGGGCTGGCCGTTGATGGTGATAGAGCGGAAGAGGTTGTAGTGGTTAATGGTCTGAGCGCCTGTGGTATCTTCAGTCGCAATCAGGTTGCCCATAGGGACGAGTTCTCCAGATTGCGAGCTGACATACAGCTTTTCAATATCGCTGGGCGCAGAGCGGAATTGCTCGTCAGCTTGAACATACACTCTGTAGGTACGACCTTGTAAGTTGAAGTCATTTACATAAAGCGAGCCCAAGTTGGTTTGTAGTGTGCTGAAAATGTCGCTGATGCTGACGTTGAGCGATTTGGCCTTGTCTCGATTGACGTCAATGGCAATCTGCGGTGTGCTGGCTGCATAGGTGCTAAAGACGCCGCTGAGATCTGTGTTTTGGCTCGCTGCGCCCATAATCGCCCCCATGCTGTTGACCAGTTCGACCAGCTCAGCATTGCCTCGGCGATCTTGCAGCTGAAACTCAAAGCCGCCAAAGCTGCTGAGTCCTTGAATAGCCGGTGGGTTAACCGCAAATAAACGTGCGCGGGTTTCCGACATTAGCGGTCCTTGCACCCGGTTGATGATGTCAAAAACAGCAGCCTCTCTGTCACCCCAAGCGTTTAGCGTGGTGAAAATAACGCCGCTGTTGGCCGTGCTGCCGCTAAAGCCAAAGCCACCCACCGCAAAGGTCGCTCGCACTTCTGGCTGTGCTAGGAGCAGTTCTTCGGCTCTTTCCATCACGTCGCTGGTGTAGCTGAGTGAGGTCCCTTCAGGGCCCTGGACTAGGGTGATGAAGTAGCCTTGATCTTCGTCGGGAAGAAAGGCGGAGGGAACCGTGGTGTAGAGCCAGGCTGTGATGACGAGTGAGGTAACGAAGCCCGCTAGGACAATCAGCTTAAGGCTAACAAGCCCTTCTAGCAGGCGACCGTAGCGATCGCGCAACCAGTCTAAAGCGTTATTGAATGGGACGAAAATCCTGGCTCGCCAGCCAGTGGGTTCTCTTCTTGGGCGTAGCAGCAGGCCGGAGAGCGTCGGGGTCAAGGTGAGCGCGTTGAAGGTGGAAAGTGCGATCGCAAAGGCAATCGTCAGTGCAAATTGCCGGTATAGTGCGCCTGTCGTGCCTGGGAAAAAAGCCACGGGTACAAACACCGCCATCAGCACCAGCGAGGTCGCAATCACTGCACCTGTTAGTTCACCCATCGAAGTAACGGCGGCCTCTTCGGACTCTAGTCCACGCTGGTTGATCTTGGCGCTGATGTCTTCAACCACCACAATTGCATCGTCTACCACCATGCCCGTTGCCAGCGTTAACCCAAAGAGCGTCAGACTATTAATTGAAAAGCCAAACAGCTTCACAATGGCAAACGTCGCAATCAGGGAGACCGGAATGGTCACCGCAGGAATGACAGTTGTCCGCCAGTCTTGCAAGAAGATGTAGATGACTAGAACCACCAGTCCAACGGCTTGAATCAGCGTCCAGAGTACGCTGAGCAAAGACTGCTGCACAAACTCAGTGGTGTCGAAACCAATGCCGTATTCCATGCCTGGCGGGAAATCTTCAGATAGCTCAGCCATCGCCTCTTTGACGCCTGCTGCGACGTCTAACGCATTACTGCCTGGCAGCTGATAAATCCCTAGACCAATGGCCTCGTTACCGCGAAAGCGTAGAAAAGAGCTGTACCTTTCAGCGCCCAATTCTGCGTAGCCGACATCGCGTAGTCGAATGAGCTGTCCGCCTTCTGTGGTTTGTAGCACCAAATCTTCGAACTCTTCAGGTGTTTGCAGACGGCTATTTGCCCGCAAATCTATCTGAAAGTTTTGATCGTCCGGGGTGGGTGGCTGACCAATTTGCCCGGCCCCAACCTGAATGTTTTGCTCGCCTAGCGCCGCGACAACATCGTTCGCAGAGAGCCCCCTGCTAGCTAGCTGCTGAGGGTTTAGCCAGATGCGCATGGCGTAGGTACGCTCACCAAAGATGATGACATTGCCGACCCCATTGACCCGACGCAGCGCATCTGCAATATACAAGTCGGCGTAGTTACTTAAGAAGACGTCGTCATACTCGTCATTCTCTGTAAACACACTCATTGCCAGCAAAATGTTGTTGTTTTGCTTGGAAACGGTTACTCCCGTTTGCCGGACAACGTCTGGCAGCTGAGGCTCAGCGAGCGAAACTCTGTTTTGAACATCTACAGCAGCGATGTCTTTGTCGCGAGACGAATCAAAGGTAACTGTAATGTTACTGACGCCGTCGTTACTGCTATTCGAAGTCATGTATCGCATGCCTTCGACCCCGTTAATCTGCCGTTCGATAACGGTTGTGACACCGCGCTCTACCGTTTCGGCATCTGCGCCAGTGTAGCGAGCTGTGACATTAATTTGAGTGGGACTAATGTCTGGATACTGTGCAATGGGCAGGGTGGGAATGCTGACCGCACCGATCAGCAGCATAATCAGAGCGCAGACGGTGGCAAAGACGGGACGCTTAATGAAGTAATTAACGAACATGGTTTATTCTTCTCCTTCGCCAACCTGATCTCCGGCTGGTGCATTGCCCTGTTCGTTAGCTTCCTGTTGCATAATCGGCACGCCATCGCGCAGATTCAGCAACCCAGACGTAATGATGGTGTCACCCGCGCTCAATCCGTCGAGAACCTGGTATTCATTACCCTGTAGCTCTCCTAGCTCCACTGGCTGCAATTTTGCCACCATGGGCGGTGGCCCAGATTGCGCGTCCTCGCCAGCAGGGGGGCCTCCGCCTGCTGGGGGACCGCCTTCGCCTGCTTGTGAGGGATCCGGTTCACCGGGTACAAAGACAAAGGTTTCTCCGCCTAAGCGGGAGATGGCTGTCGTCGGCACAAGAATGCCGGGACGCTCATCCCAAATGACGCGTACCTCTAGCCTTTGATCGTCTTGTAATGGGATATTGGGCTCTGAAAAGCGGGCTTCGGCTAGAACGGTTTGGGTACTAGAGTCGGTCGTTGGTGAGACAAAGCGAATGTTGCCGGTCGCGATCGTCTCGTCTGAGCCAAATAAGCTGAGTTCTACAGGCAGCCCTACCCGCAGCTTGTTGGCATCGCTAATCGACACAGCGATTTCTAGATCGAGGTCATCATTTTGGGTGATGGTGGCCAGCTGAGCCCCCGCCTGAACGTAGTCACCTAGCTTGGTTGGAATATCGCCGACTACGCCTGAGATGGGCGCGGTGACTGTGGTATCAAGCAGGTCTTGCTGTGTGGCGTTGGCGTTGGCGTTGGCCTGTTCTAGGCTGGCTTCGGCGCCTGCTAGGCTAGCTTCTAGTGCAGAAATTTCTTCGAGTGCGGCGTTAAGGGCAGATTCAGCCACGGTGCGATCGCGTCTCACTTCATCTAGCACTTCCTGTGCCAGAGCGCCCTGTTCTACCAGTGTGGCCGTCCGGCTGAGGTCTCTCTCCTGCAATTCTAAGTCGGCCAGCAGTTCGGTTTTTCTAGCGATCGCCGAGCGTAGCTGAGCGCTGGCATTGTCTCTAGATGAGCGAGCGGCGCTGACACTGGCCAAGGCTGCGTTGTAGTCTGACTGCGATCGCTGAGCGCTCAGCTGCATGATCGGATCGCCCGCCGAGACGAGGTCGCCAGACGAAACGAAAATCTGCACAACCCGTCCGTCGGCTTCTGGCTGTAAGCTCACACCCGCCTGAGAATCTAGCGTGCCAACAAATTCGGCACTGTCTTCTAAAGATTCTTCCTGTAGACGTTCCATTTCTACCGGAAACGCCGGCGGGCCTTGCATCCCCTGGTCGCCGCGTCCGGCGAGCGTTCTCCACAAAATAAATCCGAGCCCGCCTGCCAGCAGAGCGATCGCAAGCAGTCCTAGCCAGCGGCCAGTCTTGCCATCGTTAGAGCCTGTTGAAGGCCTTGCAGGACGTTTTTGAGCAATCTCCACTGAAGAGATATCTGGAGAGACATTATCGACAACAGGTGAAATGGGCGGTGAGTCCGAAGAGGCCGTCATGGCAGAGTTACCTTTGCACTGATCTGGATATTAGGTTGGGGCTAGAGAAGTTGACCTTATGCCTGAGCATTGCCATCAAAAAAGATTCGCAGGCAGATTGCTTTTTACACGAGCTTAAGGTTTTTCCTACTTCTGAGTATAGCTAAACTAGTCCGTTTGGTTTAGTTTAGTTTGAACCTAATTTTCTGTGCGATCGCCGACCTCTGCATCTATCTATATATCTATCTATATCTAGAGAAACAGCTTCAGGCTCTTTCAGGCTTTATGCAGCCAAAATGTATCCAAAATGCAGCCTGGCTGTAGGTAGTCGTGGCGCTATGTGTGCACACCAATTGATAGAACACAGTCGCTTTTCTCTACATCTACCTTTAGTTCGACTTGTTCATTGTTTGTAATCAAGGCGACATGAGGAAGGCCTAACCCTCGTAAGAGCGTTAGGCCACAGTTGCTATATAGGTATCTGGTGTGAGGTTTGACTTATGAGGTGAGCCCGTCTCTATTGAACAGCTTGAGGAACTTATCTACCCCTTTTGCATATTCGGACTCATCACTGGCGGCTGTGCCCAGACGCTTGGTGACTGCGCCAGCTGCAACAATGTCTTCGGCTGAAATTTCACCGTCTTCATAGGCGCTCATCAGCTGATTCCCACCCGGAATGCCAGCTTCTTCTAGGCCACCGCCGATGGCCAGGTAAGAGAGTTGGAACGGGGTAAAGCCCTCTCCGATGAGGCGATCGCTTTCATTACCCAACGGTGCGGGTGCATCGAAAGCATCTCCCTCGATAGGATCGCCCGGTTCTTCAGTTGAGCCCGGCGCGGGCGTAACGGGTGAAGGTGGCAGGGGCGTCGCCGGAAGCGTCTGGTCGAGCTCATCTTCAGAAGGATTAACTGGCGTAACGCCATTGGGCGAGAAGTCGTCAGGTGTTGCTTCGGGGTCTGTGGTGCCAGGTGTCTCAGGTGAGAAGTCATCGCTGGGGACCGGGCTACTGGGAGCTGGGCTAGGCGCTGTGAAGGGATCTGATTCTAGATCAGTGTCCCCTTCAAGTTCCATCTCAGGTTCCATGCCAGGCTCTGTACCATCAGATTCCATGCCATCAGACTCCATGCCGTCAGACTCCATGCCGTCAGATTCCAGCTCAGGCTCTATACCTTCGGACTCCATGCCTTCTTCTACAAACCCTTCTTCTACAAATGGATCTGCGTCGTCTGTTACGCCTTCCTCAGAAGTCTCTTCTTCAGACATCTCCTCATCAGAAGTCTCTGCTTCAAAACCTGTTGGTGGTTCTGATTCAAAAGTCTCTTCTTCAGGAAAAGTGTCTCCTTGCATCATAGAATCATCTTCTACGACATCTGTTGGCATTTCAGCACCTGTTGCCCCTTCTAGAGAAGTCTCTTCTAGCGCTGATTCTTCCAGAGAAGTTTCTTCTAGCGCTGTCTCTTCCTCTGAAGGCTTAGTGGGTGTTGCACCACTTGCTGGAGCCACGCTTTCGCCAGTGTCTGTCTCTAGCTGCATGATGGGGCCTCGCGACCCGGGTGCAGAAAAGCTAGGTCCAGTTAGTGTGGGTTCATCAACACTAGGGCTGACTTCCGTCGTAGGCTCGGGCAAAGCTTCGCCGGCACTCTCCGGAATGACGGCTGGATCTGTCGCTGCTGTCGTGTCGGTAGCACTAGGCTTTACGGCAGGTGTCGGACTGGTGAGTACCTGGCTGATCTGTACTGGGCTGGTCTGTTGCTGCAGGCGTCCACTGCTGCGAACGCCTGTCGGCTGGTTGCTTAGCTGCGTAGGCTGCTCAGACAAGACACCTTTTGTCAGCATCGGGCTACCCTTTGCTGCTCCAAACAAACCACTGCTGGCAGTTTCGTCGGCAGCCTCTACGTTCAGCGTCTGCTCACCAAAAGTCGTGACAGCACTTGAACTCAAAGAGTCGGGAAGGGCTGGCGTCGTCTCTCTGCTCTTAGTGGTAACTGCGGTTTCGCTAGTAGCCTTTGGTTCTGTATCCCTTCCTCCTATTACTTCTGCGTTTGCTGCGACAAATACTGTTCCGATAGCCGTCAGAACAGACAACGATCCATAAACGATGCGTTTCATAAAAACCCTGGGTTTCCAAACATTAGCTGCACAAGCTGGTCTGTTTGGGCCGTGAGAGCAGCGTCTGCTACAGCGCCTGTTTAGATTCGCTGATTCTCATAGCCGTATGCCCTTGGTAAGGCCTCTACTGTCATTCCGATGTCATTACTTGTGTGTAAGTAACTTCACGCAGAGGCAACTCTCGCCATACTGTCTAACTTGAGATAATAAGCACTCTGCCTAAAGGTATAGAGTAAAAAATAACTTCTATTTCTTTAGGTATAGGCTATGCTGACAGTTTTTATTCCTTTAGATATAGACGTATTTACGAATTGCTGGTGCATGCCCTTATGAGAGAGAACTTGAGCGAATGTACTAATAAAGCTAAAAATAAAATGGTTACTATAGCTAAAAGTCTATTCTTAGCGTATGTATTGAAGAACGGTTAAAGAAATTCTGAAGCACGTTTAAAGGCCCGTTGAAGGAAAATGGGCTTTGGATGCAGCGCATGCGAGATGCGCGTACGGTCTGCGGATCGCTATTGATAGCGTCTAAATTCTATTTGCTGTGAAAAGATTGCTATATATAGTGGTTAAATTGGGTATCTATTCCCTATGCTCTAAACACCGTTCGCCAAACGCCGTTTCCTAAATATCGTTCCTATGTCTTTTGTTGGTTTGCACATTCACAGCGATTACAGCCTGCTTGATGGTGCTAGCCATATTGATCCGCTAGTAGATCGGGCGTTGGAGTTAGGAATGAGTGTGATCGCTCTTACCGATCACGGCGTCATGTATGGCGCTATCGAGCTGCTGAAGGTCTGCCGCAAAAAAGGCATCAAGCCGATCATCGGTAACGAAATGTACATCATCAACGGTGACATCACAAAGCAAGAAAAGCGTCCTAAGTACCATCAGCTCGTCCTGGCCAAGAATGACGTTGGCTACAAGAACCTGGTAAAGCTCACAACGGTTTCTCACCTAGAAGGCGTGCAAGGTAAAGGCATTTTCTCGCGCCCCTGTATTAACAAAGATCTTTTAGAGCAGCACCACGAAGGTCTGATAATTACCAGCGCCTGCCTGGGTGGCGAAATTCCGCAGGCGATCATGAAAGAGCGCTTAGACGTGGCTGAGCGCGTAGCGCAGTGGTACAAAGATCTGCTCGGCGACGACTTTTATCTTGAAATTCAAGATCACGGCTCCCCTGAAGATCGGATCGTGAATACTGAAATAGTTCGCATTGCCAAAAAGCTAGATATCAAAGTTGTTGCCACGAACGACTCTCACTTTATTTCTTGTATTGATGTCGAAGCGCACGATGCGCTGCTATGTATTCAAACCGGCAAGCTCATTACCGAAGATAAAAGGCTGCGCTACAGCGGCACAGAATACCTAAAGTCTGAGGCGGAAATGAGCCGGCTGTTTCGCGATCACCTCGATCCAGAGGTAATCGCCGAGGCCATTAACTGTACGCAAGAAGTCGCCGATAAAGTTGAGGAATACAACATTTTGGGAAACCCTCAAATTCCCAACTTTCCCATTCCAGAGGGTTACACCAAAGAAAGCTACATGGAAAAGGTCGCCTGGGATGGCCTGTTTGAACGGATGAATGTAGCGAGCGCTGATGAACTCTCCGAAGAGTATCAGGAGCGCATGAAATACGAAGTCGCGATGATGCACCAGATGGGCTTTGCGACCTATTTTCTGGTGGTTTGGGACTATATTAAATTCGCCCGTGACAACGACATTTCTGTAGGGCCGGGGCGAGGCTCTGCGGCGGGCTCACTGGTTGCCTACGCCATGGGCATTACCAACATTGACCCAGTGCATCACGGCCTGCTGTTCGAGCGCTTTTTGAATCCCGAGCGCAAGTCTATGCCGGATGTAGATACCGACTTCTGCATCGAAAAGCGAGAAAAAGTGATTGAGTACGTGACCGAAAAGTACGGTACCGATCACGTTGCGCAAATTATCACCTTTAACCGTATGACCTCCAAAGCGGTGCTAAAAGATGTAGCCCGTGTGCTCGATATTCCTTACAACGAGTCGGATAAGCTCGCAAAGCTGATTCCGGTGGCTAGGGGTAAGCCCTGCAAGCTAAAGGTGATGATTTCTGATGATACGCCTGCTGCCGAGTTTAAAGAAAAGTACGACAGCGGTGAGCTGATTCCAGGGACAGGCGTGACCTTTCAGCGGTGGATCGATACGGCTATCACCATTGAGGGGACGAACAAAACCTTTGGTATGCACGCAGCCGGCGTGGTGATTTCAGAGCATCCGCTAGACACTATTGTGCCTTTGCAGCGCAACAACGATGGCGCAGTGATTACGCAGTACTACATGGAAGATGTAGAAGCCATCGGTCTGTTAAAAATGGACTTTTTGGGCCTGCGTAACCTGACGATGATTCAAAAGGCGGTTAATCACATTGAGGCGCGGCACGATGTGAAAATTGATCTAGATGCATTGCCTTTAGACGATCCGGCGACCTTTAATCTGCTGGCAGGCGGAGAGCTAGCAGGCGTATTTCAGCTAGAGTCTTCGGGAATGCGGCAGATCGTAAAAGACCTTAAACCCTCCGGTTTAGAAGACATTTCTTCGGTGCTGGCGCTCTACCGTCCAGGGCCTTTGGATGCGGGCCTGATTCCAAAGTTTATCGATCGAAAGCATGGGCGAGAGAAGATTGACTATGCGCACAAAATATTAGAGCCGATCTTAAAAGAGACTTACGGCATCATGGTCTATCAAGAACAGATCATGAAAATTGCTCAAGACCTAGCAGGATACTCGCTAGGGGAGGCTGACCTGTTGCGTAGAGCAATGGGTAAAAAGAAAATAAAAGAGATGGAAAAGCACCGGGAGATCTTCATTGAAGGAGCCGGTAAGAACGATTTTCCGCGTAAGCCTGCGAACGATCTGTTTGACCAGATGGTTCTGTTTGCTGAGTATTGTTTTAATAAATCGCACTCTACGGCCTACGGATTTGTCACCTTTCAAACGGCGTATTTGAAGGCGAACTATCCGGTTGAGTACATGGCTGCGCTGCTGACGGCAATCAGCGGTGACCAGGACAAGGTGCAAATGTATATTGCCAGCTGCTTGGGCATGGGTATTCAGGTGCTGCCGCCCGATGTCAATCGTTCAGGGGTGGACTTTACGCCGCTGGACAATCAGATATTGTTTGGTTTGTCGGCAGTGCGAAATATTGGTCTAGGTGCAATTGAGGCATTGATCGAGTCGCGGACGGAAGAAGGGCCTTTTGTGTCTTTGCCTGATTTGTGCGATCGCGTAGACCTCCGCGCCGTTAATAAACGCGCCTTAGAAGCCTTGATTCTCTCTGGTGCGTTCGAAGGCATTGAACCCAACCGCCAGCAGCTCATGCACGACTTAGAGCTTGTCGTAGACTGGGCACAGTCTCGTGCTAAAGACCGCGAAGTTGGTCAGGGCAACCTATTCGACATGCTGGGCGCAGCACCGGCTGCTGAGAATAGTGCAGGACCGGCTATCACCTTCGAGTCAGCCCCTAAAGCGCCCCCCGTCGCCGACTACGAGCCCCAAGAGCGCCTAAAGCTAGAGAAAGAGCTGCTTGGGTTCTACATCTCTGACCACCCGCTGAAAAATATTCAGCACTCAGCGAAAATCCTCGCGCCGATTGAACTCGCTGTACTTAGTGAAAAGCCAGAAAAAGTCACCCTGACGGCTATCGTCATGCTTAGCATGGTAAAACCCGTGACGACCAAAAAAGGCGATTCTATGGCCGTCGTACAAATGGAAGATTTAACCGGTCATGCCGAAGCCGTTATCTTTCCCAAGGCCTATGCTCGGATTGGCCAATACATCAAACCGGATGCTCGCCTGATGGTGTGGGGCAAGGTAGATCGCCGCGACGACCGCGTACAGATGATCATCGACGACGCTCAGCCGATTGAAACGGTCAGTATGGTCATGCTAGACATTGAGCCTTCAGTTGCTGGTGATATTAAGAAGCAGAACCGCTTGCGAGATGTGCTGAGAGTGTTACAAGGTGAAGACAAGTTTGCGGCAAAAACGCCCGTGATCGCCGTGATTCGTACGCGGCATGAAAGCCATGCTGTGCGCCTGGGCAATCAGTATAGAGTGAGAAATGCTGAGGCTGCAGTGGCGGCATTACAGGCCGCAAACTTCAATGCGAGGGCCAAGCCTTTGTTGAGTGTGTAGTCGTTGAGTGTGTAGTCTGAGCGTGTATCGGTGCTTGTGATTCGCTGATGGGTTAGCGGTCAAACAGTCCGGTGAATGAGCTTAAACGGGTGTTTTGGCTTTGTGAGTATCTGCGAAGGCTGAGGTTGTTACTTTCTTTGGCTTAGGCTCGCGCTGTTGCGTGAGTAAGATAGCGGCTGAGAAGCTTGTAGCGATAGGAAAGGCGAGAATAGCGCCTAAGATGATGCCAGAGGCAACGCAAACGGTAAGCGCGAAAAAACCGAGCCAGTGCCGTCGTCGCTTGAGCGCAAGAAAAAAGGGAAGTAGGCCACATACGATGCCTGACAACATCCCACCAATGATGAAAGGGAGTAAATAGAAAAAGAGATCTGACATTTGTCTGAGCGGATCGATATTTAGAAAAGGTCACAAGAAGGGAACGGTAGCGGAAACCCTGGTTCTAAAGGCCGATTCTGACTATTAGCTTGAAATGTCAGATTTTGATGATCGAGTTGTAGAAAGATAATGCTGAAGTTTTGGCTGCTTAAGTTTGGACTGTTTAAGTTGGGTAGAGGCACACTGACCAGGGAAAAAAGAGGATCGAAAAATGTACTAAATATAGATCTACCACGCCAATAGTCACTGTTGGCATAATATTTTCTCTTTTATCAGCGAATCTTCATCTAAGTCAGGTATTTCTCTCTTTCTTTGTCAAAAATGTAACAGAAATAGCGCAAAAATACTGAAATACGCTAGTAATATATTGAACAAAGTTGATGAAAGAGAAAATCGAAAGCTGAGTAGAAACTTTCAAGCTAGCGTCTCAAAAGTCTTTGTAGAAAGCCGGCTGATAAAATGAGCGCCACGCTGATAGTTAGCCAGCTCCCTAAGCTCCCGTAAGGTGAGAATCTGCCTGAAAGCCCGTCTACCGTCTGCCTGGCTATTGGCAATGCTAAAAGCGATTGGGTAGGTCGCTCGTTTTCAATTGGTGCCTGCACTGAAACTGGAAATGTACTGTCTTCTCCAAGTTCGTAGGCACCTATATCAGGTGCCTCACCAGTGAAGGGAAAACCAACGTCCATCCCGCGATCTACAACCGTGCTCTCGTTAGACTGAGGCGCATAGAAGGGAAAAGGCTTATCTCCTTGCTGAGATAGCTCTGGATCTAGATCGGTTATGTTGCCCTGTGGCACATTAGTTAAGTTGACCATCAGGTTGTTGTTGGCCGTAATTTTTGCCCCTACGCTGTCATCTCTAAACAGCTTTCTAGGTTGCGTTTCAGGGGCTACGATAATATTATTTGTGACGATCCAGTTGTTTATTCGCTCTGGGCGAGATCCGCCTAACACAGCGCCAGCTCGCGGCGAATTAGCAAGAAAAATAGTGTTGTTGAAAACATAGATATTTTCAGCGAGCCCGCGATTCATCCATATCACGGCTCTATCGACATTTTCAATAACATTATGATGCATCCACACAGGCCCCTGGTTATTTCCTCCATGATGCGTGTAGACCCGGCCATTGGGCTGATCGATACGAACATAGTTATGGCTAATGCGCAGGTGATTGCGAGGGCCTTCGACGGTGTAGCTGTCGGTCAGAAAGTTGTGGTGAATCCAGAAAGTATAGTCGTATCCTCTTCGGTTAGGGTCGGCTCCCTGTCTCCCTTTGGGTATCGAGATAGTTTGGTTGGCAGTGTTGTGATCGATTTCGACGCCAAACTCGTTTTCGTGCGCCGATTCAATCGCAAACCCCTTTGCCAAAGAGAATGTGTTGTGATGAATTCGAACGTTTTCGTGACCGCCCCCTTTGTAGCCGTATCCGTTCTCTTCTGTGGAGACAATAGTGTTGTGATGAATCTGTGCGTGCTTGATGAACTGCGTACGGATCAGCCCATTTTGAAATCGAAACTTTTCTAGACTAGCGTTTTCGATGTGGTTGTTGTATATCTCTAACTGCTCAGAATGCTCTAAGTGCAGGCCGCTCCAGCGAAAGTGTTTTACGCTCAAATCGTGAAGCTGAACATTCTGGGATCCTGCGACGCGAATAGCCCCTGTAATGGGATGCTGCTGCGATGAGCTCAGAGTCAACTTTTGAACAGATATATTTTGAACGTCCTGTAAATCCAGCAAATACTCGTTCGCTACCGAATTTTGGTCGCGAGGGTCTGATGAGAGTGGCCAGCTGTCTGAAGCAATAATGCTGGTTTCTTCCGCTGGTCCTTTTGAGCCGACTATTTGAATGCCACTTTGCGGACGGGCCGTTTCGGTTGCGATAAACTCGCCCGGTCCGAGTTGAATGACGTGGTTACCTGCTGGAACTTGCTCACTGGCGAAAGAGAGTGACTGCCAGGCTGTTTCCCAGGAGAGTCCGTCTCTGCCTGGGCTGTCTACTCCATTGGTTGAAACATAGTAGGTAGTCATGCTATTAAAGTCGTACTATTAATCGGTGCCGCCCCAGGTCCAGCGGGGATTGCCATCACGCATGGTTTGCTCAACGATAGAGGATGTAAAACCGTTGGCATCTCTCATGCCAGTCATGTCTAGGATGACTTTAACCTGCCCGTCGATCATTTGAGCTCTGAGGTAGGAGTGTCCCCAGTATCTCTCTCCATCTACGCTATAGATACCCGCTGTGGCCTTGCAGTTGCGGTGCTCAGGGTTGAGCGTACCGGTCCAGGTGGCGCTGAACTCATTGAGCTGGGTCGCGCTGATGTTGGATGCGATCGCACTCAGCATAATCATCCCATCGGTTGAAAATCCACCGGGTGTCGGCGGACGCTCCGTTTCAAACGCTGTCAAAGTAGCTGGACATCCCGCGCCTGGTCCACCAACGGGCAGTACTTGCATCTCAATGCTTTTGGCGAGCGCTGTTGCGCCCAAGCTGCCCAGAAAACTTAACGGAAGACTTAACGGAATAGCCCATAGCAAAGCGTTGCTGACATTCATGGCGCACCTGTTTTGATTAAACAATTACAGCTAAAACAACTACAGCGGTTCTCATGGGTACAGTTTATAGTCAGTCGTTGCCATCAGACCCGCGATCGCGAAAGAATCTTTCGCGCCTGCTTGCAGACAAGTGCTGAGCTTATAGCAGTAGTGCTACGACGCCTCGAATTCAATGGCCTCATATAGGTCTGATAGCAAAATCTCTACACTAACCGATTTGAGTTGAAAGCTGGCTTCCAAGCCAGCATGCTCTGTCAGCAGCCACTGTGTTTCGCTCTGCTTGACATAGTGTTCTACCCGAGGAGCGTACTGTTCAATTAATAGATACTCTTGGAAAGTCTCGATTGTGCGATAGTGCAAAAACTTGTCGCCTCGGTCATAGCCTTGAGTAGAGCTAGAAAGTGTTTCTGCAATAAGTATAGGGTTGATGACGGTATCTCTGCGTCCGGGCTCTCGCTCAGGCGGCTTTTGTGTGATCATCACATCAGGATAAGTATGAATATTTGCCTGAGGAATCCAAAGTCGTTGATCGGTTACAAAGATACTGTATGGCTGCTTTCTCAGGCTGGCTTTCAGTAGAAAGAGCATCATGGCGGTGATTTCATTATGTTCGGGTGTCCCACCAGCCATCGGCACAATCTCTCCATCTCTAAATTCGTTGCGAGTATCAGACTTTATTTCCAATGCCAGATATTCTTCGGCAGTGTATTTCTTTGTCTGCTGGGGAGATACGGATAAGACCATGACGAAAGAGTTTCCACAGGCGACAGCGTCGATAGCTCAATTATAAGGCTTGCTACTGCAGATGCATTATTTGAGCTGTTGCCGGTTGAGACGGGTAAGGTATTGATTCAAAAAAGGTAGGCCACCGATGGCTGGAAGTAGGTAGCGAGAGGTGCAGAGCAGGCCGAGAGCTGCGCCTGTAGCTGCGCTGAAATAAGGCTGGTAGAGAACAATGAGCGCCGCGTCGCGAGTGCCGACGCCTGCAAAAGTGAGCGGTAGTAGGCCAGCTAGAATGGCCAGCGGAGAAAGCGCCAGGTTGGTGATGGGGTTGACCCAGGCGTTGAGGGCCAGAATGAAGAACCAGATTTGGAGGAGATGGAGAAACCAGATAAAGATGGACGTAAGGGCGATAGTGAGTAGGCGAGCGCGATCGCCCCAAAAGTACCGCTGCATTTCTCCCCAGGACGCTTCTAGTTTCTTTAGCTTTTCTCTGACTTTACCCGGTGCAATATGTTGCGCTCCACAGAAGAAGATACTTGCAACTCTTGGCGAGCCTAAAATTAAGGTACCTGCAACAAGTCCGCCAGCAATCGCTACTGTCATCGATATAAAGAAAGCGTCTTTGACCGGCAGCAGCAATAGCCCGAAGCTACACCATAGTAATAAAGAGAGAAAGTCACAGGCCTTTTCAAAAACAACAATAGAGAGAGAAAGCGAGCCACTGATGGGCTTATGTGCTTTGGCGGATGAATCGCTGTGGTCTGCTGCTTCTCTTAAACTGCTATCTCTCATAAAGTAGGCTTTGGCAATGTCTCCCATTTTGGAAGGCAGTACCATATTGAGAACGCTGGCTGCGAGAATGAGCTTATTTGCTTCCCATAGCCCTAGCCGAACGTAAGGTGGTACAACCTGTTGCAATCGCCAGCTGGTGAAAAACGTAATGGGGACAACCATACCAAGACTAACGGTCATCCACAGCAGGTCGCAGGTACGGAAGATTTCGATGAGGCCATTAAAATCAATCTGGGTATAGATAAGGATTAGAATGAGCGTGCTGACCGCTAGAGAGATGATTTTTTTCATGGTTGTATTCGTTTGATTCCTAAAGCGATCGCAATCTCTAAAGCGATCGCACCACGCTCAAAACCTCTCCTTTCTCTAATTTTTTCACCTTCTCCGTCAAGTCCAGCCAGGGCTGCAGCTGACCTAGCTGAAACGTACGACTCATCACCACATAAATCGAGGTTTGATCGGCAGCAATTCCGGCCGAAACCACCTGAGACCAGTCGGGCGATCGCAGCTGATCTATCACCTGCCAGGTATGGCTTTCCTCCTGCCACACCAGCCGCCGCTCAAAGTCGAAAGGCGCAGCGTTTTTTCCAGTGATCAGCACCTTTTGCAACAGCTTACGAATCATGTTTGGAAAGAAGCGCCCCACGGTAAACATCACAGCTCTTAGAATCAACAGATTGAGCGTCGTCATTTGCTTCTGCTTGGCCCAGCCCAGTGCGCCCTGAATAGTGATTTCATTGTCATCGACTTGTACCTCGTATGGACCAACCAGATGGCCAACCGCATTTTTAAGCGATCGCCCCTGACGCACCTGCACAGAAAACTGCGTGTCTGAACAGGTGAGATGGTTGCCCTGAAAGAACTTAAACGTACCGCCTTTATTCAGCGCTAGATACAGGTGGCTGTCCGCTCTTCTATCGATGAGGACCCTGGCGTTTTTCAGCCAAACGCGCGCTTGTTTTTTGGGCCACCTGATCGGTGGTCGGTTGGTGACCGCATCTTGCCAGGTAAGTAGATAGTTCCAGGTGTGATGGCCCACAATATGGTCATCTGTGTAGCAGGCACCGAGCCCTTTTTCGAGCCCTTTGGCAAAGCGGTCGTTGATGCTGAGTGCTTCAGGCAGCCAGCGGCCAACTAGCTCGAAGCCGTGGGGAAAAAAGTTGTAGGTGTTGCGGCTAGTATATTCGCCGCCGTAGGACCCGTCAGGGTGAACAAAGTGGGCTGCAAGGCGCACAGCCTCTGTGAGTGCCTGCCGCAGTCGGGGCGAATCAATCACGCCCTTGGCGAGCTGTCCGCCTGAGGTAAGGGTTTGTTCTAGCTCGTAGATTTGGGCCAAGCAGCTGACGGTGAGCGTATGGTAGCCCGGATCGCATCCTTCATATTCTTGGAACCAGCCCTCTGAGTTTTGCCAGGAAAAGACTCGGTTTAGCCGCTCAGCGATCGCCCCCTCCCACCGATCTGTTTTCAGCACAACACCAGCGTGCAGCAAACACAGCACAATCAAGGCCTGGTGATTGGTCAGCTGACCGCTTTCATTGTGGTGAGCCAGCCAATTCGCTCGCAGCTCAAAGAAGCGTAGGGCCTCAGCACTGTGTTCGGTATTGTGTAGGCTTAGCCGCTGATAGGCTTCCAGGCAGGCCAGCAGTGAAAAAGCCGCCGCGCCGCCCGCTCGCTCAAAGGGAAAATAGTCATCGCAGGAACCGTCGCGGTGGGCCGAACGTGCCGCGTAGAGGATGCCAGCTTCTACCCAAGATTTAACCGCTTGCTGCTGGTAGTAGGGATTGTTGGGCAGAGGCAGGTCGTACACCAGCGCTAGAGGCCACACGAACTCCTGAGACATCCCGCTAGGAAAGTCGATAATTTTATACTGCCAAAAGTTACGGTCGAAGCAGCCATAGGTTGGACTGTGCGGATTGCGATCTTGCAGGGTTAAAAGTTTGGGAATTTGACGTAGGGCTTCGTAGGCAAAAAGGTCTCGGTTCATAGGGATGTCGCTAACGTTCTCTAGACTTGAGTCTAGGCTCAGTATCAGGCTGAATTCCAGTCTTGACCCCGGACTCAATTTCAGTCCGGCGCACCCTTAGCTGAATTTCTTCTAACAGCTTGCGGTTGACCGATAGTAGATCGGCCAGTAAGCCCACGACCCACAGCTGGGAGCCCATTAAAAGCAGGATTGCAGACAAAATCAGGCTGGGCACGTGCGTGCGAGGGGTCCCGCTGAAGTACAGAACCAGCCAGCGAATGCCAATTAAAAAGCCTATACTAAAGGGAATGCTGCCGCGCCATACAAAGAAGGCAAACGGTTTGTAGGTGATGAAAATGCGCAGCATGGTGATGAGCGATCGCTGCACATAAGAAAAAATGCTTTTAACCAGGCGCGAAGGTCTTAAGTACCCATTGGTGCGAATGGGCACCGATACCACCGCCATCCCTTTTTGCCCGGCTTGAATGATCGTTTCTAACGTGTAGGTATATTCGTTAAAAACGTTGAGTTCTAGCGCGGCCTCTCGGCTGATGGCCCTGAACCCGCTGGGCGCATCAGCAACCGATGTTTTACTGGCAATACGCACGGCCCAGCTGCCGACTTTTTGCAGCCACTTTTTCACAGGCGAAAAATGTTCTATCTGTTGAATAGGCCGAGCGCCAATGACCATTTGCGCCTGACCTAGCAGAATTGGCTCAATCAGCTTGGGAATATCTGCCGCGCAGTATTGATTGTCGGCATCGGTGTTGACAATAATATCGGCTCCAGCCTTGAGGCTCGCTTCTAGCCCTGCCATAAAGCCCTTCGCGAGTCCCCGGTTTTGCTCGAAGCGAATAATATGATCAACGCCCCATTCTTGAGCTACCGCAGCGGTGCGATCGCGGCTGCCATCATCTACAATCAGCCACTCCACCTGAGCAACGCCTGGCAAATCTCTAGGGAGTTCTGCCAGCGTAATTGCCAGCGTATTCTCTTCGTTGTAGCAAGGGATTTGAATGATTAGCTTAACGGGTGCAACCGGATAGGCGGTGCGATTGCTTGTGTAACGTGGGTCTGTTATTTCAGGCATGGCAGTGCGCTACAGTAGACACCTTAAAGTGTCCTCAACCGCTGGTCAGTCAACCAGCTAATCAACAATTAACCCTTGGCGTTTAAGGGTGTACATCCACGGTGTTCATACCTTTAATAGTAGGCGTACTTG
>CALDSK010000035.1 GCA_937911865.1 uncultured Synechococcus sp. | reverse complement strand
GGTGTTGATGTCGTCAGCGGCGGTTTCTAGGGATTGTTCGTCGGATTCGATGATTTTGTTTTTGGTGGCGCTGGGGAGTTGGGCGAGTTGGCGGGCGGCTTTTTGGGTTTGTTGGGCGATGGCGGTTAGGGAAACTCCTTTTGCTGCCGAAAGGTCACTTTGGGCGGTCTTAGATGAGGGTTGGAGGGTTTGGGGTTTCATGGGTTTTTCGGTTCTTTGATATCAAAAGGGATGTCAAGAGGCAAAACGCAAGGCGTCAAGAGCGGGGCTTTCCTCCCCACACCCCTCCTCTGCTGGATGCTTTGTTTGCCGCTTGGGGGCCCGGGCTCCCCCAAACCCCCCGAAAGGGAGTGCTCGGTTGGTGTTTTTAGCTATTGTACAGGGCGTGTATTGCTGGTTTTAGTCAATCGGTCATTGCTTTTAGGAGTTGGCTGGCGATTTTTTGGCTTGCGCCGGGGGTGCCCATGCGTTGCTTGCCGTTTTTCTGGATGGTTTCCAGGCGGGTGGGGGTGTTGATGATTTGGGCGATCGCGTTTCCGACGTCTTTGGGGTTCTCGATTACCTCGATGGAGGGGCCGAGCATTTTGGCTTGGACGGTGGCGAAGGCTTTTGTATTTTGGGGGCGGGGGCGGGGGAGGGTGATGGCAGGTTTGCCGAGGCCGACGAGTTGTTCGGTGGCGGTGCCTGCGGTGGCGATCGCAATGTCGGCAGCGGCTAGGCAGTCGTTGAAGGCGTCGGTAATTATTTTTAGGGTTACGTTTTTGTAGAAGGGGTCGTGGGGTAAGGGTTTTAGCTGTTCGAGGGAGAGTGAGGGGGCGATCGCGCCTAGTAGGACGACTTCTCGGGCCGGAAAGACGGAGGCAATGCTGGGAATTGCTTGCAGGATGCGGGTCCAGTTGTCGTAGGCTTCGGGGGGTCTTGAGCCGGGGATTAGGATAATGGTGAGGGGGTTTGGGGGTTGGCTATGGAGGTCTTTGAAAAGGGTTTTTAGGGCTCCGGTGGGCGCTAGGCCATCCATCATGGGGTTGCCGGCATATTGGGCTCGGATGCCGAGGGTTTGTAGGTGCTGGGCGGTAAGGGCGTCGCGGACGAAGACGCTGCGGCAGTTGGGCCGGGTCATTAGCCAGCGCTCCCAGGGCAGGTAGACGGAGCCGGACCAGCCTTTTAGGGGGTCTAAGCGTTTGGTAGGGGGATATTTGCCGCGTTCGTCGCGCAGCCAGTATTCGGATTTGGCGGTGCCGATGAAGTGGTAGGACAGTCCGGTGCGGTGCGCAAAAATTAGGGGGACGATGTCGCCGACGGCAAGGATTTGAGGGTCGTTTTTAGCGTTTTTTTGAGTCCATTTTTTGATGGTGGATAGCTGGGAGCGGGTAAGTGAGATGAGGCCGCCTCGCATGTCGCGCGCGAGTTGCTTGGGGTCTTGATTTAAGAAGCCGCCGGAGGGTAGACGCTGGGTGGGCCCGATGATGTCAATATCAGCGTTGCGATAGGTGCTGCCGGCGCCTGAGATTGGCAGCGCGGATAGCTGGATATTGGGGGCTTGCTGTCGCAGCGCCGAGAGAATGCGAAGGGCAATGATGTCTTCACCGTGGCCGTTGCTAATGCACAGCAGGTTCATGGGAAGTTGCTACCGTTGAAAGGGGCCTTGGCTCCAAATCCTATCAAACTGCCTACCTAAACATTTGCATCAATGACGCTTATTACTGCCAACAGCAAACCAATAAACGACAGCAGCCTTCTAAGCGATGAACTAGCGTCTTTTCTAACAGCAGCAGTCACGCCCCATGCAAACACATTAGATATCCATTCAGAAACGCTGTTTGAGGCGTTTGGCCAGCTGGGACACCGGGGCTGGCTAGCACCGAAAAACCCCGAAGTATTGGGCGGCTTTGGCCTGAATACAACCGCCTATCAGCAGTTTCAAAGCGCGATCGCGCGTCGTTCGGGGGCATTGGCTTTTTTACAGACGCAGCATCAAAGCGCGGCGAGTTTGCTGTTGGGGAGCGAAAATGAGGCTTTGAAACAAACCTATCTATCGAAAATGGCGACCGGAGAACGGCGGCTCGGCGTGGGATTTTCGCAGCTCCGACGGCACCCGGCACCGGTAACGGCAACGGCTGTTGCAGGCGGCTATAGGATCAATGGTGTCGTACCTTGGGTGACAGGTGCGGGGCTGTTTACCCATTTTGTAGGCGCGGCGATGCTGCCAGATGGCTCAGCGGTGTTTGGTGTGTTGCCTTTGGTAAACCAAACTGAGAATGAGGGTCAGCTGGCGGTCACAGAACCGATGGCTTTGGCAGGCATGGCTGCCACTAATACGGTGCAGGTACGGCTAGAGAACTGGCTTTTGGCAGATGAGCAGGTGGTGGGAAAGCGGCCAGCAGGCTGGATTGAGGGGCGCGATCGCAGCAATCCGCTCAGTCCATTGGGACTCATTTTTGGCTGCGCGCAGGCAGGTATAGATGTGTTACACAAATCGCTGAAGCGGCGAGGAATTAAGCACAATATTGCAGAGCAGCTGCGTCTAAAACTCTCGGGACTACAGGTCAAGTTACCTGAGGTCTCGGCGCTGCCAGATGCGGCCTATGCTCAAAAAATAGCGTTTAGAGGAGAAGCGATCGCACTTATGAACCATTGCGCGCAGGCAGCGGCTGTAGCAGCAAGCGGCGCGGCTAACACAATTAGTCATCCAGCGCAACGAATATACAAAGAGTCGTTGGTCTTTAGTGTCAGTGGGCAGACTACAGACGGCGCGATTGCGACCCTCGATCAGCTCTTGCCAGCCACCTGAAGAATGAGCTGAAAATGAAGGGATGTAACGCTCCAAGTGCGGCTGTTAAGAAGAATGTTTTAAACAGCTTCTGGTGGTTTTCATCGCCGCATATACGCTAAACCTGAAAACAATATAAAGGTTTTTAATCATGGACATTCGTCTATTACGCAAGCTTTGGTCAATTGTTGAGTCAACGCCTAATCAGCGGATTTCTAACCTGGACGATTCTGCGGTGTTGGGTTGGCTCACTGATCTTCTCCAGTCCGATCCGACTTTCGACCGCCAACAGCTACCGACTGTCAGTCACTACATCCAGATGCGGATGCCTTTGATTCGTGATATGGCACAGTCCTAGGAGTCGCAGTCAGCTGCAGTCACAGGGGCTAGTGATAGCGATCTGTTTAAGCGTTCTGTTTATTAAGTGGACGCTGCTTAATTCGAAAGAAAGCCGTCTGATTCGAAAGAAAAAGGAATCTGCTGGTGAAAATTTCGGACCTTAATCTTTTCAAAATCTTCCTTAATCTTTTCAAAATCTAAAGATGGGTAGCAGAATGTACCGATTTTCTCTGTAAGAAAGATGATAATGTTGAGCGCAATTACCATTCGGTAGATTCAGGTAATTGTGCTGAAAGCCTTATTCGTTAAGGCTTTGCTATCAATGTTTCTTGATAGAGAAAAGGCAGTTGAAATAATCTATCGAGCTAATTGTGTTCCTTTTCTTCGGAAGTGCGTGAGGTTTGATATGAAAAGATGGGGTTTGACACTCGCTGCAAGCATGAGTGTATTGGCACTAGCAAGCTGTGCACCTGGCGCGCCCGGCGGGTCTGCGGATGGTGGCGAAGCTGGCGAAGCGAGTGCTGCTGGAAGTCGTTTACAAACAGTTTTGGATAGAGGCGAGCTAATTTGCGGCGTAGATGGCGGCATTCCTGGCTTTAGCTTTGTTGAAGATGGCGCTTACTCAGGGTTGGACGTAGATGTGTGTAAGGCGGTTGCCGCTGCACTGTTTGACGACCCAGAGGCCGTGGTCTATCGCAACCTCGACTCCACCGAGCGTTTTGAAGCGCTAAAAGGGGGCGAGGTAGATATGCTTTCTCGCAATACCACTTGGACGATTAGCCGTGATACGTCGGTGGGTATGGAATTTGCACCAACCACTTTTTACGATGGTCAGGGGATGCTGGTCCGCTCTGCTGATGGGATTAGCGAGCTGACTGACTTTGAAGGACGCTCTATCTGCGTAGAGGCCGGTACCACGACCGAGCTAAACCTGGCTGACCAAATGCGTCAAGCAGGCGTTACCTTCGAGCCTCAAACTTTCCAGGATGCAGATGCGGCCTACGCGGCCTACGAAGCAGGCAGCTGCGAAGGGATGACCTCTGATAAGTCTCAGCTGGTTGCCCGTCGTAGCACGCTTACCAATCCTGACGAGCACGAGCTGCTAGAAGTCACGATGTCAAAAGAGCCGCTGGGCCCCTTGACAGGTAACAATGACTCTGCCTGGTTTGACACGGTTAAGTGGGTTACCTACGCCCTGATTGAAGCAGAAGAGCTCGGTCTAACAGCTGACACCATTGAATCAACCGCTGAGTCTACAGAAGATCCTAATATCTTGCGCTTTACCGGTAAGGAAGGTGCCTTGGGTGAGGAAATGGGTCTGCCTAATGACTTCGCACTGCGGGCGATTAAGCACGTCGGCAACTACGGAGAAATCTACGAGCGTAATCTCGGCTCTGGCTCACAGTTCGACTTGCCGCGTGGTCAAAACGCGCTGTGGACTGATGGTGGCTTGCTATATTCCCCACCGTTCCGCTAGGGGATAGCCAGCTGATAGCGAGAGGATAGCCGAGGGGACAGCTAGAGAACAGACCAAAGGATGGATAGTTCAATGTCTCTGTCCTTTGGTTTGTTGAAGATACTGTCTTCGCGATATCATCTTCAGCAAGATCGTTTTCACCCATAGAAGCGCAGGTGACCGGGGGCTCTCGGTCGCTTGCGCTTTTTGCGAATAAGATAAAAATAATACGTTTTTTATCGGGCTGAAGTTGCTGCTGTCAAAGGCTTATGATAACCATACACAAACTCTCTCTAAAACTATTACAAGAGATTTTGATGAATGTATCTTTGGACGTAAAACAGTTGGACTGTAAAAAAACAGACCGAATGTTGTGTAGCTTTGATGCATAGTGGCCTAAAGCTTGAGCAGTCACTCTAAGCAGGCAGCATGTTTTGTTGATCGATTAAACCTATGGCAAGAACCTCTACCAAACCCATCGCTAGGCTGCGATCGCTCTTACGAGACGAACGGTTTTGGCAAATAGCTTTTCAGGTCATTGTGACCATTGCAGTCTTTAGCGTTCTCTCTTATCTCTTTGGCAACTTAACTCAAAACCTGGCCCGCCGAGGCACGCAGTTTGGTTTCGACTTCCTGCAAAATCCGGCGGGCTTTGCCATTGGTGAGAACATGCTGGGCTATCGCCTCCAGGACTCTTATGCCAAGGTAATTCAAGCCGGGGTAGTCAACTCGCTGCGGCTGATTTTTGTCAGCGTCATTATGGCCACTATTGTGGGCATCGCTGCTGGGATCGCTAGCTTTTCAGACAACTGGCTCGTTCATAAAATTAGCCGGGCCTATGTCGGCTTAGTGCGCAACGTGCCGCTGCTGCTTCAGCTGGTGTTTTGGTATTCAGCAGTCTTTCTTGCCGCGCCCACAGAAGAGAACCAGATTGTGCTTCCAAGTGCCAACACAGTTTGGCTGGTTGCCAGCAATAAAAGGCTGAATATGCCGGGCCCTGGCTTGCCGGGCGAGGTATGGGTGGCGCTGATGCTGTTAGGCTTAGCGCTGCTGCTGCTGGGGCTGCTGTGGAACTCGGTCAATAAGTTTCGTCAGGGGCGGTTTGCAGCGGGCATCGCGGGCTGGTTGGAACGGCTAGGTGCGATCGCTGTGATTGCCGCTGTCGTTGTCGTCGATTATTTCTTACTCTTTAGCAATTCAGCAGACGATAGTTTGTACTTTAAAGGGTCGTTGATTGCCCTGTTTACCAACCCTGAAGGGCTGTGGATACTGGCGCTGATAGCAGCTGCGATTGCGATCGCTGTGCTGTGGCAAATTCGCCTGCGGGCCATGATGGAAGATGGGCAAGACGGCAAAACGCTAGCGGGCGTGATGATGGCCATTGCGATCGCCGCGCTAGCCATCGTCATTTTTGCCTTTGGCTGGAACACACCCACCATTACCGAGGGCGGTCAGGCCAGAGGCGGACTGGTGATGTCTATGCGCTATGTCGCCTCTGTCACCGCGCTGACCTTTTACACGGGCGCCTTTATTGCTGAAATTGTTCGCGCGGGTATTCAGTCTGTATCGCGCGGGCAGTGGGAAGCCGCCCGCTCAGTGGGGCTAAACAACAGTAAGGCCATGCGACTGGTAGTCTTTCCGCAGTCTTTGCGAGTTTTAATTCCGCCGCTTAACAGCGAGTTTGCCAACCTGGCAAAAAACTCCAGTTTGGCCTTTGCCGTCGGCTACCCAGAGCTTTACAACCTGGCCAACACCACCTTTAACCAAACTGGTAAGCCCATCGAAGTTTTTCTAATGATGATGGCCACCTACCTAACGCTGAATCTGTTGATTTCTCTCAACATGAACCAGCTAAACCGAGCCGTTCAGCTCAAGGAACGCTAAAAGGAGCGCAACACCCATGACAACAACAAGCTCTCGACCGATAGAACGTGGCGCTCCTAGAGTCCAAAAAACAGGCCCTATAGCCTGGAGCCAAAAGCATCTGTTCAACAGCGCGTTCAACAGCGTGCTAACCGTAGTGCTCATAGGCATACTGGCTTACGCGGCCTACAGCACGCTGGTCTGGGGATTCACCCAAGCGCCCTGGGGCGTTGTGACCGAAAACTTTGCGCAGTTTATGGTGGGGCTATACCCCTCTGCCTTTTACTGGCGCGCCTGGGCTATTTTCGCCATGGTACTAGCGCTAGCCGGTTTAAGCTGGGGCATTCTTGCGCGGAATCAAAAGAAAATTTTCACCGTCCCGGTTTTAATCGGCTTTGGGGTTGCTGCTCTTTTACTGATTGCGCTGCCCATGACCCGGCCCTACTTAGCCTACTCACTTGGATCGCTGGCACTGCTGGCCGGTGGCGCCGTGGCCGGGCAATCCTTAGGCCGCCAGTATCCCAAGGCCGCAACGCTGATCTCAGGCGGATGGTTTATCTCGTACTTTGCGGTTTTGTACCTCCTGGGCGGCAACACATTTACCAACAGTTTGTTTTACCTGGTAGTCATTCAGGCAGGCCTTGGCATACTCGTGGGCTGGCAGCTCGCTGCGCGAGTGGGTGTGCCCGCAGTCACGAAGTGGCTTGGTAAACTAGGCTTGCTGGCTATCGGCTTTGTATTGGGCTACTACGTTTTAGGTAATCTTCTTTATCCTATTCTTGGCGGACTGCCCTACACGGTCTTTTTAGGCATCGCAGCAGCCCTCGGCATCGCCTTAGGTCTGCTGCTAGTCGTCGTCTTTACAGCGCCCGAAACTGTCCATAGCGTCGGCAAGGTAGTTTTATTTCTCAGCGGGTTTGCGATTGTTTTTGGCCTGTTGGGCTGGCTGCCCCAGCTGCTAGGGCTAGACTTTGGCCTAACAACGGTTCGTACCAACTCCTGGGGCGGGCTAACGCTAACGCTATTTCTAGCTATTAGCGGCATTGCGCTATGCTTCCCGGCAGGAGTGCTGCTCGCTCTCGGCAGGCGGAGTAAGCTACCGCTGATTCGCGCTTTTTCAGTCACGTACATTGAGCTGGTACGCGGCGTTCCTCTGATTTCTATTCTGTTTATGGGCCAGGTATTAATTCCACTATTTTTGCCAGAAGGCATGCGCCCTGATCCGGTCGTTCGCGCCATTATCGGTCTAACGATTTTTAGTTCTGCCTACTTAGCCGAGAACGTACGCGCCGGTTTGCAGGCAGTGCCGCAAGGGCAAAGTGAAGCCGCTCAGTCGCTGGGGCTGAACAAGCCATTGACCATGTCGCTAATTGTCTTGCCACAGGCGCTGAAAACAGCGATTCCAGCGATTGTGGGGCAGTTTATTAGTTTGTTTCAAGACACCACGCTGCTGGGCATTGTGGGATTACTAGAGCTGCTAGGCATGACCCGCAACTTGCTGGCTAGCCCCAAATATTTAGGAGACTTTGCGCCCGCCTATGTCTTTATCGGGGCAATTTACTGGGTGTTCTGCTACGGCATGAGCTACGGCAGCCGCCGGGTAGAAGAAGCGCTCAATACTGACCTGCGCTGATCTTTCTTTTCCTTTGGCCTTCTCTTTATTCTTTTTGTCACCTACTGTTTCATCTATTAAGGAACCCCATCCATGACCCAATCTGAAATGGCAGCGCCCGTAACCCCCCGCAACGAGGTCGGTGCGGAAGCAGTAATTGTCGCCAAAGACGTGAACAAGTGGTACGACAATGGCTTTCATGTGCTCAAAGGGGTGAGCATGAATGTATATAAGGGTGAAGTGGTTGTGGTGATGGGGCCTTCTGGCTCGGGTAAATCCACCTTTATTCGTACGTTTAATGCGCTAGAGCCCTATCAGGAAGGCAGTATTGAAATTGACGGCGTGCTGATTGCGAATGACCTCAAAGACATTGAGGCCGTGCGGCGCGAGGTAGGCATGGTGTTTCAGCAGTTCAATCTGTTTCCTCACCTGACGGTGCTACAAAACGTGACGCTAGCGCCGATTTGGGTCCGCCGATGGCCCAAGGCAAAAGCGGAAGAAATTGCCATGAGACTGTTGGACCGCGTCGGTATCGCTGAGCAGGCCTACAAGTTTCCAGGGCAAATGTCGGGCGGACAGCAGCAGCGAGTTGCGATCGCTCGCTCGCTCGCTATGCAGCCCAAAGTTATGCTATTTGACGAACCAACCTCAGCGCTTGACCCTGAAATGGTACGCGAAGTGCTCGACGTTATGCGCAACCTGGCCAAAGACGGCATGACTATGGTGTGTGTAACGCACGAGGTCGGCTTCGCCAGAGAAGTCGCAGACCGCGTGGTGCTGATGGACGGGGGTGTTCTGGTAGAAGAAAATACGCCGGATGAGTTCTTCAGCAATCCGAAAGAAGAAAGAAGCCAAGCCTTCTTGTCTCAGATCTTGTAGGTTACTGGGAAAGCGAATGATGAAGTATGAACGATGAAGGTGAGTGCATTTCAGCTCATCGCTCATACTTTATTTTTCACTGCTTCCTACATAAACTTGCCAGCCATACCGAGCATATCGCCCATATCGACATCGCCGTCACCGTCGCCATCTAAGAACGCCGTCAAAATTGGGTTGGTGTCGGTCGCAGGAACACCGCCCTTAGCATTTCCTGAACTAAGAAACTTCATTACCAGCGGCAGCACCATGGGCAAAATGCCCTGCACCTGATTGGTGTTCAGGCTGGTTTTATCGGTAACAGCAGAAATCATTTCAGTCAGCTGACCGGAGCTAAAAAGCTTAGGAATAACCGCCGCACCGTTGGCAGAGCCCTCTTCAATTAAGGCTTGAGCCGCGTCATTACCTTGTGCCTGACGCTTTTCTTTAAGCGAGGAGCGGACAAAGCCACCAATGACAGACATCGCTTGCTGCATAGTATCTGCATCAGCATTGTTCTCTTTGGCAACCTGCTTAGCAGAGCCCAAAATTTGCGTCAGCTGGCTAGCACTGGCCTGGCGGCTAGGGTCAGCAACGGCCTTCATCACCTGATCGAAAAGTCCCATAGTTCAAAAGTATCCTAGTTCAAAAGTATCCTGATTCGAAAATATCCTAGTTCAAAAATATCCTGACGCGAAATATCCTTACTTGCAGATATAGCCAATGTCCTAAGCAAATCGACAGAAGCTGTAAACAGTCTGCGGGCATACCAACGGCATTATACGGCAAGGGCTGTCCTAGCTTTAGACACTATAGAAAGAGGCGTTTGTAGTGCGCTATAACTAACAACTAAGGCATCTATTTTTTCGGTTCCTTTTCCTGGTTAAGTACATGGCGGTCTTTGGCTGGCAACCGGCTCATCGCATTACGAATCGTCTCAGTCATAAAATCGTCAATCGTAAAGCGATTAATAGCATCAGTAACAGCATCAGTAACAGCATTAATCACGACAGCATCAATCACAATAAAGCGACCAGAGCAATCAATCGAACAGTGGCACTGGGTATTGCGCTTTTGACGTTTGGCTGTAGCACACAGCCGTTTAGTGGGCAGATGCTGGCATTGGCAGAAGAGGAAGGCTCTGTTTGCACGCTAAATGAATCTGTCACCAATAGCTCAGGTCGCTACAGCACCAACGTTGACCTGACGGCGAGCATTGCGCTGCCTGGAGAAACAGGCGTAGATGTTGTAATGACTTCGCAGGGTGCGATCGCCGCGACAAACACAGAAACGGGCGCTTTACTACACTGGGTAGACCCAGCAACAGGTGAGATTGTACAAACGGTCGAGCTGCCGAATCCGATTAGTGATATTGCCTTTGACGGCCGTGATGTCCTCGCAGTTGCCACTGCTAACACGCTGCTTCGGCTCAGCGCAGCTGATGGTGAGACGCTTAGCCGCATTAATTTGCGTGGTGCGAAGCGGGTTGCTATTTCTTCGGACGGTCATCTTGCGGCGATCGCCGGTAAGAGAATTCTGGCCTACGACGACAATAATCAAGAAATGTTTTCTACGCAGCGAGACTACAGAGAAGTCACTGACGTAGAAATTTTGAGCTGCGACGATAAGCAAATGGTGTACTTCACCAGCTATCGCAACGCCACCTTTACCGACATCAACGACAGAACCAACCCGGTACAAATTGCTCGCATAGAAGCGCTTGATTTTACCGGCGAAGTGCAGTGGGATTTGTTTGGTGACGACACCGAAACCATTAAGCAAAACGTGGCCGATACGCGGCTATACCGGGTGGTGATGGCGCCAGATGGCTATTTGTATATCGCTGGAGAAAGTGCTGGCACGGCCACCATCTTTCGCTGGCGCGGTCAGCCCATGACAGAAGACGAACAGTTTGGCCGCATCTCCCCCTTTCTCTCTCGGATCGACGAAAGCTCTTCTCTGCATAACAGCGGCGCGGCCCACTTGGCCTACTACGCCCGGGTGCATCCAACAGAAGGACGGCTGGTCACCGCGCAAATGAGCTTTCCTCGCAACGTCGATACCAAGGCAAACGCTATGAGAATCGGCGACATTGACGTCAGCGCCAACGGCACCCTGTACTTTGGCGGTGCGGCGAGTAGAAATATTCCAAACCGAGAAGAGTTAACGCTCAACGGCGTGTCAGTCGGTGAGTACGGCGGAAGGGATCGCGCTTGGATGTCTGTCGCACCGGATTTTCAGGCCCGCAACTTTTGGACAGTGCTCGCAGAAGAAGGCGGTAAGGGAATCGTGAAGGGGGTTGGCGTTGGCTATGGATACAGTGCGGCCCTGAGCAATGTGGAAAGCGGCACTGTGCCAGTCACAGCTGGGGAACAGGAAGGCAGCGTATTTCTGAGCTTTACCGCAGAATAATAGAGCCTATACAGGCTTCTTGGATACTTTTTGGGCGCTTTTTGAGCTTTTGCGTATTCAGCTACACCCTATTTCAGTGATTTCACGGTATGCTTATAAAAAGTTAAGTATGCATACAAAGATCGCCAAATCTTCTGAGTATCCTATTGCCCTATTGAGGCCGCTTAGTATGAGGCCGCTTAGTAGCTCTTTGTTGTGATCTCAATCAATGTCTGTTTTTGAAAACAGTCTTCTTGCTAGCACCTTTACTTTTTCTCGGCCCACGTTATCCAAGACTTAGGCTTGATCGCCTTAGGCAGTTTCTGCATCTTCCATCACTTTTTCCATTCGCTTAGCATCTACTTCTAATAAACACCTACCCGGCCAACAACAAAGTAACCATCGCCAAGCGAAGCATCTACAAAGCATTTAATTGAGCAGACTCTATCAGGGAACTCTCGCAGCTCAGTCATTGATATTTCTATGTACTGTCTTCTAATTCTTCCGTGTAAGAATTGGCATTACTCATGCAGAACAATAAGCCCACATTTACCTCGATTGGCATCAACGTCGGTGTAAATGTCAAACAAGCCCCGCTACAGCGCCAAGTCCGGGTCCAACAGTTTCATTTGCCAGAGGACGCTGCGATCGCAGCCGTTGCTCCCCCCAAGCAAAAAGCCTACTACGCTGAATCTAACTCAACAGCTCCCTCTAAAATTCAATCCCGCTCTGATACGAGTGGAGAACCTGGCAAGGTCTCCAGTAAAGAGCCCGGTAAAAAAACCGATGAACGAGCCAGTGAAAGGCTCAAAGAGCCGGCTACCTACAGGCAGTCTACGTTTGAACTAATCTGCCCGCGTCCGGTTCAAGAGCGCTCTGTTCAGCAGCGCCCTGCCTCAAGTAGTGTTCCTAACAGCGTTCCCAATAGCGTTGCAGGCGCTGTCCACAGCGCGGTTTCCAATGCGACCTCAAACGATTTACCCGTTCCGCATATTGGTGAACTTCTGGTCCGCAACCGCTTTGTAGGCATCAGCGCAAGATTCGACCCGCGGCTTTGCCAGAGAAACACGCCCTATGCAAAGTCCATTTTCCCTTCAGGCTTGTATTTTGAAGCGGTAGGTGTTGTTGAAGCGGTGGGCACAGCAGTCACCGACTTTCAGGTAGGTGACGCGGTGGCGGTTAGCCGCAGCAGCTACATACACGAGAAGTATCAGATCGTTAAGGCCGGGCTAGCGGTCAAAATTCAGGCAGCTACGCCGGAAGCGTTGACCGTTTTGTCTGCCGGTGTTCCGGCTGTAATTGGGCTAGAGCAAGCAGGTGATATTGGCACAGAAGGGACGGTTTTAATTACCGAGGCCGCCAAGGACGTGGGCCATATTGCGGTGCAGCTCGCTAAGCTGCTGGGTAACTATGTGATTGGCACCTGCGGTACGGCTAGAGAAGAGCAGTTACTGAAACGATTGGGCTGCGATCGCATTGTTAACTACCGCGAGGAAAACCTTGAGGAAGTCCTCAGCCTGGAGTTTCCAGAGGGTCTTCACCTAGTGTTCGACTGTGTGGGCAAGCGGATGTTTGATATTGGCATTCATCACCTTACCCGGCGTGGCCGGTTTGTTGTGACAGACTTTGGATCTGAATCTAGCGAGCTGCCGACTCGACTGCCCCGACCCCGGCTGTATGAAAAGCTATTCTGGCGCTCGGCGTCTGTTCAGGGGTTTGTCCTCTCTCACTATCATGAGTTTATTCCAGGGGCGTGCGATCGCCTGCTAAATCTGTTCTATAGCAACATGCTAGAAGTCTGCGTCGATCCGATGATATTCAAGGGGGTAAAGTCTATCCCCGAAGCCGTAGACTATCTACTGAGCGGTCGCAGCTGCGGCAAAGTTGTGATTCGCTATTAAGTGGATAGCATGCAATGAGTAAGAAGCTGGTTAGCGATCGTAGTGAATAACGGTCTTGTTGTCAGGATTGTTTGTGCGATCGCAGCTTCTGCTTACTTGTGAATCAGATCCGTTGAAGCGATCACAGCGTCTACTGATTCGTAAATGAAATCCGTTGAGGCAATCGCAACAGTTTCCTAACCTAGAACAAGCTTCGCCAAGGGACTCGCAGCGTCTACTTACCTCAGGACAGGATCCACTGAGGCGATCGCAAAGAATGTCTGTCTTGAAACAAGATCTGTCGAAGCGTTTTTAACGTTCGTGCGTATTGAAGCAAGAAACGTTTGCATGATCGCAGCCAATGCCTTCGCTGCACCTGCGTTGCTTGACTGCACAGGTGCAGCGAACAAAAACTAAATTCTTAGCTACAATGAGAACCTCTTCTACAGCTAGGAGGCTTTTCCTATGTTTGATTCGGTAATAGCGATCGCAGCATCGCGGCAATCCGTAGGGAATTCGTCTCTCGGCATCGTTCGATAGCACACCTCAAAAATTCTCTACGGCGAACAATCCAGTCAGGTCTGTGGAACCCATCCATAGACCACTTTCTAACGACCCTAGAGAATTTTTAAGAGACTTTCGAACAATGACATTACACAGCTTAGGCTGGAGCGAAGACTTTGCTCGCAGCTTTGAACCCTATGCTGCTCAAGGCTACCGGGTTGGACGAGTGGCGATCGCCCATCGCAGTCAATACCACCTCTACACCGAAACAGGAGAATGCAACGCTACACTGACCGGGAAGTTCAGGCATCAGACCCAAAGTGCTGAAGACTTTCCTGCGGTAGGAGACTGGGTCGCCATTCATCCCCAAACAGAAACACAGTCAGCCTTAATCGAAGCCGTATTGCCTCGCAAGGGGCAATTCTCCCGGCAGGCAGCAGGCACTCGTCACGCGGCTCAAATCATTGCCGCCAATATAGACACGCTCTTTTTGGTCAGCGGACTGGACCACGACTTCAATCTGCGTCGGATTGAGCGCTATTTGGTCATGGCATGGCAGAGCGGAGCAACCCCGGTGATTGTTTTGAATAAGGCTGACCTGTGTGAGGCCAAAGGTGAGAGCTTAGAAGAGAAAATTGTAGCGGTGGAAGAAGTTGCCATTGCAGTTCCAATCATCGCGCTTAGCGCCTTACAACAAAACAATATAGAGGCGCTTGCCCCATACCTACAGCCCGGTAAAACTGTTGCACTGCTAGGCTCTTCCGGTGTCGGCAAATCAACGCTGACCAATCAGCTTATGGGCAGTGACGTGCAAGCAACGCAGGCCGTACGCGCAGACGATAGCCGCGGACGGCACACGACCACCCACCGAGAAATGTTGAAGCTACCCTCAGGCGCTTTGCTAGTCGATACACCAGGCATGCGTGAGCTGCAAATATGGACAGCGGATAGTAGCGCTGAAGGAACTGTTGAAGGAACTTTTTCAGACATTGAAGCATTGGCCATGCAGTGTCGCTTTCGCAACTGTCAGCACGGTAGCGAACCGGGCTGCGCTATTCAAGCAGCGATAGAAACTGGCAGACTATCAGCGAAGCGATTGAACAACTATCGAAAGCTCCAAAAAGAGGAAGCCTACCAAAATAGAAGACAAGATAAACAAGCACAAAGCAACGCCAAAGCTCGCTGGAAGCAAATTACGAAAACTGCGCGCAAGCGGCGCAAAAATGAACCCTATTAAACGCCCTTAAAGCCGACAGGTGCCGTGAGATCTTGCTGGCTAAGCTGTTGTTGTCGGGCCATACTCAACCGCTGAATCCCCACCTGATTACACAAAATGCCGACCAAAATCACGGCCCCACCAATGTATTGAGCCCTTGTCGGCAGCTCTTGCAGAATTAAAAAGGCGGCCAGAATACCGGCCAATGGATTGAAGGCAGCGGCCAGAGAAATCTCGCTGGGAGTGCTCATGGTCAGACCTTTAAACCAAGCCAGCTGTCCGCCTAACACAACAACAGCGCCATACAACAACATCCATCGCCAGACGAAAGGAGACGCCACATCCATAAAATGACTAGGATCAAACAAGACTAACGTGACAATAAAGAAGAGAACGGTCCCGACAAGCATTCTGTAGATATTGAAAATACCCAAAGGCACCTGACGTAGGCTAACCTTGCTCACGGTATTAGAGATAGCTTTGCAGATAGCTGCAAGCAAAATTAAAACATTGCCTAAACTCATTTGGAGGCCCATGCCTGAAGCTCCCACAGGCAAACTTGAGCCATCAGTAGCAGACGGAATCAAGACGGTCAGCGCAACACCCACCAAGGCAAGCGCTGCGCCCACAGTAACCCAGCGGTTGATACGACTGCCTAAAAAGACAATAGAGAGCGCCAAGGCTAGCGGGGCATCTAGCTGCCCAATCAAAATCACGTTGTTGACGCTAGTCAACGACAGCGCACTGAAAATCAGTGACGGAATGACCGCTGAACTTAAAATGGATACCAGCGTTAGCGTTAGCCACTGTCTTACGCTAATGCGTTTGAGTGCTGGCACGCGCCAATGATGTTGATAAATCGCTACCATAATGAGTAGAGCGCACAGATTACCCACAAATAAAACATTGCAAAAAGAGATCGGGTTATGGCCACCCATTGCCTGCTGAGCGCCCAAATCGGTCAGCTTACGAATGACCGCACTGGCTGAACCAAAAATTAGAATAGCAATCATCAAATATAGCCGTCCGGAAGGCCGAAAAGCTATGAGCTGATTGTTCAGCTTTTCATTCATAAACATTGTGTAGAAAATTAGCCTAATGGTGCAGGCGCTAGGCTGCTGAGCCCATAGCACGCCGTTACGGCTTCAAGTTATCTCAACCCAACCCATAGATACTGAGTCGTTCCTGAAAAAGGCTCTCATGTAGCCTGAGTAGAACGCACTCATGCCGGTCTGTCACTGCCGATTTATCACTGCAGTTTCTAGCCAATCGGTTTCTGGCCAATCAGAGCGCGGTGGCGCGGATCGCTAGCAACTGTGATCTTGTGCTCAAAGCCGCTGGCGATTAGGGCCGCTTCTACATCAAAGGTATAGTAATCGTCTGTCCAGGGCTCTGTGCTTTTCATCAGGGTAAAGAGTACGGGTGGCAGGTTTTGAATGACCGGTGACTGCGGATTGTTGTCGACAATAGCCAGGCAACCGCCGGGTCTGAGCAGTCGGTAAGCTTCTTTGAAGATGGCCTGAGTGATTTTCCGCGGCAGCTCGTGAATCACAAACTGTAGGGTGATTAAGTCAAAAGAAGCACCTGTTAGTCCGGTGTCTTCCGCTTTGGTATGAATCCACCGTGAAATACTGCCGGTAGGATCTTGAGCCTTTGCCACGGCTAGCATATACGGAGAAAGATCTAGCCCAACAGTCCGTATTGACAGAGTCTGTTTGGTTTGATTCTGTCTGGCTTGGTAGTAATCGTGAAGCGCGCGGGTTGAAATGCCAACCGAGCATCCCATATCCAAAATGTCTTGAACATGAGCCGGACCGTGCTGAGCTAGCACCTCGTGGAAGCTACCCCGCAATCGGTCTTGAGCGGCTTGCCAGGTGAGTCCTTCATCTGGCCATACTCGTAGCGCCATAGCGTAGGTGGCTGATTCTGCCTCAAACGCGGCGGGCCAGCATAGATTGCCCTGGTCGTAAGCGTGGAAAGGGACCTGATAATAGTCTGGATAAACGATGTGTGGATTGTTTACCGCTGCCAGCGTTTGATCTATGCCCGACGTTTCAAAGGCCCGGCGCGTTTCTCGCCACGGAATGCCGTTCTTTTCTGCGGTTTGAATTAACACCCTTCTGGCCTGTGATTTCATCACCTGGTAAATCGGCTTCGTTTGAATTAGCAGATTGACAAAGCGAGAAAGAACATCGTCGCCCGCCCAGTTCGGTTTGGCCTTGGTACTGATCACGGTTTCATAGCTCACTGGTTTATGGCCAAGTTGCAGAACGCATTTTATTTTAGCTGAGCGCTGGAGGCTTCCTTCGCTTAGTCAAGGTAAATGATCTAGGGTTAAGGCACACAGAAGCATTCGTGATTACCTATGCGTCGGCCCTATATTTTGCTTGCTGCGATCGCTACTTTAATCAGCTTAGTCTTGCTCCTGGCAACCGTAGGGTCTTTAGCACAGCTGTACAGCGCCACTGCCGCAATTTCACCGCTGCTGGCACAGCTTGTCCTAGCGATCGTTCTGCTATTACTATTCGCCGCATTAGCCGTAGTCGCTCGCTACGCCTGGCTATTTCTTCGCCCCAAGCGATCGCGCACCATCACCCTACCTACCGCGCCCGATGAAGTCGCCGCCGTCAGCTTGCAGGCAGCGCAGCAGCAAGTGGGGCAAATAGAAGACGAAATCGCCCGGCAGGCTTTAGCGATTCGCTCTGAAGAGCTGGCCAAGCGCATGGCACAGCAAACGTTTCAGGTGGTGGCGTTTGGCTTGGGGTCTACAGGCAAAACGGCGCTGGTGAATGCGCTAGTTGGCGAGATGGCGGGTCAGGTCGCCGCGACCATAGGCACCACACAAAAAGAGCACACGTACCGCATCGCACTCGAACAGGGAAAGGAGATTTTACTCACAGATACGCCCGGATTGTTAGAAGCAGGGGTGCTAGGTGAAGAGAGAGCGGCCACTGCTAAGGCACTAGCCGCGCGGGCAGATCTGTTGCTGTTTGTGATTGACAATGATTTGCACCGAGCGGAATATGAACCGTTGCAGATGCTGATGAAAATGGGGAAGCGATCGCTGCTGGTATTTAATAAGTGCGATCGCTACTTACCCGCCGAAAAAGAACAGATTCTGAAACGGTTAAGAGAAAGAACACAAACCCTACTACAGCCAGAAGACATCATCGCCGTTTCAGCGCTGCCATCGCCCGTTTCTCTGCCCGATGGAACACAACTACAGCCCGACCCAGAGATTAACCCTTTGATCAAGCGCGTCCTAACCATTCTGAAAAAAGAGAGTGGCGCCCTGATGGCGAGCAATGTTCTCTTGCAGTCTGAGCAGCTCAGTGAAGAAGCTCGCACCTTACTTAGCACGCAAAGGCAGCAGCAGGCCGAAACCATCGTCGATCGCTATCAGTGGGTCGGCGCAGGCGTATTGGCTGCAACGCCTTTGCCCGTCGTCGATATGCTAGCCACCGCAGCGGTCAATACCCAAATGGTGATTGAGCTAGGCCGCGTATACGGCATAGAGGTCAGTATTGAAGAGGCCAAAGCGCTCGCCATTTCGCTCACTAAAACCATGGCCGGGCTCAGCATTGCCAAAGGTGCGATGAAAATGCTCGCCGTTGGATTACAGGTCAACATTGCCACGGCAGTAGCGAGCAAGCTAGTACAGGGTGCAAGCGCAGCCTACCTGACGCGCATCGCGGGCAAAAGCTTTATCACTTACTTTCAGGCCAATCAAGACTGGGGTGATGGCGGCATTCAGGCCGTTGTCGCGCAGCAGTATCAGCTCAATCGGAGAGATGAATTTGTTAAGCAGTTCCTGCGCCATGCGGTAGAAAGGCTAGGAAAGTAGAGAGGCTAAGGAAAGTGAGAGATTAGGAAAGTGAGAGATTAGGAAAATAGTTGAAAATCCCCAGCTCCGAATCTCACCATATATAGGCGCATATAGGCGACTAAGTTACACTTGCCTACCACTGCGCAATCAGTATTGACTCATCCACGCTTACCGTCGCCAGCGCGGTATCAGCATCCGCCCGCAGCGCATCTTCAAAAGACACTCTCAACGCAGTCGCCGCTTCAGGGCTCTCAAATTCAACAGCCCACCGATGCAATATCTCTTCTCCTTCTGTGCTCACAATGCCCAGCGTATCTGCTACGTAACTATCAGCAAGCTGAGAAAGCTGCATGCGTGACTCGGGGAAGCGGGCAAACAGCCAGTGAACAGCATACGCGCCCCGCACGGCTTCAGCCTGCAAGGATTCGCCGGCACTAAGCGGAACATCCACACTCCGAGCAGTTCTTTCACCAGCTATATAACGATCCGGGCTAAAAATAAGCGCAGTTGACTGCGGCGGGTCTTGAAACATAGCATCGACCGCTGCCCAGCCGCCCTGCTCACGAATAGCCTGAACAAACTGCTGACCCGTACCGTAGAGAAAAATACTTTCGAACAGCGCCTCATTCACCTCACCCGCCGCCGGTAGCCGAGCGTGATCTAAAAAGCGATAGTTCATTAGCTCACTAACAGCCAGCATCGCTTCACCCTCAATGATGGCAGAAACCGCCTGATTGTAATCAGGCTCTTCCATACTCTGCACGCGCAGGTTGTACAAGTCGAAGTTTTGGTCTTGCAGCGCGTGAAAAATTTCGTGGAGCAAAACGCCTTGCCCTAGCGTCTCTGAAGCATCTGTTGTCACAGAGAGCTGTTTGGTCTCGGAGTTGTACCAGCCGTTGAGCGTAGGATCTGCTTGAGTTTCAAATGTGACCTGCAAATCGCTGGTAAAGGAAAGGTCACGCCACGCTTCTAGCTGAGCCATGATCTCTGTTGCGGTATCTGCCCAGGGAGGGGGTGTACCATCGAAGGTCACGACAGGCCGTGTGGTGGACTGCGACGGACGGGCATTTTGTGCTACCGCAACGTCATTTAGGCGAGTGGTACAACCGGATAGGGTCATAGCGATCGCAACCATTCCACACATCGTTCTTTGCCAATACCTTTGCCAACGTTGCACCATAGATTTTTTCAGATAGATTTTTCTGTGAGCTTTTCCCAAAGGGACAAGGATGTCTTTATCTATTGTCGTCATAATTGAGGGTATTATCCGTCACAGCCGAAACCAAACTGCCGATAGATGACAAATAGGCCAATACTTTTCTATCTTGAGGGGTCAGTAAGCAGACAGCGCCCAGGTATCGTATGACGTTAGTTTTTTCCTTGATTGGTGGATTGCTGATAGCGGTTGCCGTTCAGCTAGTATTCGCCAACTTGGGAATTGCGCTGGGTTTGACAGTACTCGACTGGTCTCCCAAGCAGCTAAACCAGGATGTGCTCGAAGAACGGGAAATAGACACAGCAGCCCAAGCGGCCTCGTTTTCTACGCAAAGTTCAAATCTAGAAAGTTCAGATCCAGAAGTATCTGAGCGCGCTTTACCAATCACGCACTTTGTTGGCTTTGGCGTAGCCCTCGGATTCTCTGCTGTTATTTTTATCGCGACCCTACTTTCAGTCGAATTTTCTGCGCTGCTCGACCCTCGTCGAGGCATCATTTTCGGTCTGATCTTCTGGGCGACCTACTGGCTTCTGTTCATCTGGCTCAGCTCTACAACGATTGCAGGTATCGCCGACTCACTGCTAGGCACTGCGCTAAAAGGCGGCAGTCAGCTGGTTTCTACAATCAAGGAAGCCGTCGATAAACCAAATGCTCAGCAGCAGTCAGAGGCTAAGCCGCCTTCTGCCGAGCAGTCCATGCTAAAAGAGCTGATTGCAGAAGTTTCTCAGCTAGCAGAAGTACAACAGGGATTGCCGACGCTGCTAGAGAATCAACGAGAGGCGCTGTTGGAAGAAATTTGCGATCGCACCAATCTTTCTACAGAAGAAGCTGAAACTATCGTCAAGGAGCTAGAGCCGCCTGCCCCAATATCTACCCCGACACCTGCCCCGACGCCGATTCCTACGCCAGCACCAACAGCCGGTCTAATGTCGCAGCTAGATCTGCCTAGCTGGCAACAAATCCTCAGGCGTACGCTCAACAAAGTTGACCTTTCAGATTGGGATATCGAAACGCTATGGCAGCAGCTACCCACAGAGTCTGAGCCAGTTCAGTACGTCAAAGCTCAGTTTGTAGACGCGCCAACAGCAGTCTTTTCAGAAACAGCATCATCCGATAAACAACAGAATAGTGAAAAGGCCAAGCAGCGCATTCAACCGCTGACTCAACCCGTGACTCAGCCTCAGTCAGAGAGGCAACCGGCCGCAGTTAAAGCCATTCAGTCTAAAATAATTGCCTACTGCCGCTACACGAACGTGGATGCGCTAACACCTGAAAAGCTCATTGAAAAAGTAGCGACACAGCGGGAAGAACACAATTTGGATAGCGATAGTGCCTTTGCAGAGGTCGCTAGCACGCTAGATACAGACGCGATAGAGTCTGTTCTCTCTAGACGCAACAATCTAGAAACAGCGCAAAAAGAACAGCTAATGGACGCGCTAGAAACTGCATGGCCAGAAAATGGTAACGACCATACAGATCCCCTGTCTGTTCACAGCATCGTTGAAAAGGCTTACCAAGCCCTAGAATCTCAATTCCAGTCGATTGACTGGTCCAATGCCTCTTTAGAAGATATCAAACCTGAGGTGAATCTTGTATTAGAACAGCTAGAGAGAGAAGGCACGTTGCGATCGCTCGACTGGAGTGCCCTGAGTTCACGCATTCATTTGCCAGCTACCGCACAGGCAGAATTTACAGCCTGGCTGCAAACGGCCTGGCTGGCTAAAGTGCGATCGCTTCGGCCCGCAATCACCCAAACATCTCAAAACCTATCGCAGCAGCTAGCCGACCAAATTACCCACTACTTGCATCATCAAAAGAAATCAGAGCTAGAGCCCGCCAGAATAGCCAAACATTTGACGCATAGCATAGGGAATGCGATCGCGGCACTGCCTCATCCCTCAGAGTTGATAGACAGTGAACTATTGGATAGCGACAATTGGAACAAACAGCTTTGGGACAAAGAAGCCTGGCAGCAGGCATTGAAAAATAGAAAGGACTTAACCGCCGAAGAGATCCAACAGATCCTAGCCTGGGGAGAACGCGTCTGGCAGCCCAAGGCGCAGCAAATAGGCCGCTGGATACAGACCGCTGGCGCTGAAGTGAGCAAGCACTTGACCCTGCCAACAACAGGAGACTTATCTGAAAAGGTGTCCGATATAGGTCTGCCAGAGACGAATCCTTTAGTAGAAGCACGCCAGAAAATAGTAGACCAAATTGAGCTGGCGCAAGAGAAAGTGATAGAACGAGCGATCGCAGTCAAAGCAGACCTGCAAACGCAAGCAAATGCGGCAAGAAGGCAGGTTGCGATCGCTGCCTGGTGGCTCTTTATTGCACTTATCACTTCAGGCAGCGCAGCCGCTAGTGCAGGCTGGCTAGCCACCCGGTATTGAAATCTTCTGAATTAAACCTCTATTGAAACCTACATACGACCTGTCCTTTTCTTCATCAAATAACCCCTGAGGGTACTGCCGCAGCGGGAAGTAATTTTTAGGATGTGTCTGACAAAACCACGTCAGGTGTCTTTTGGAGGGGCCTCATGCAAATTATCGACAGCAGCAAAATTATTGACGGCGAAAAAGTGCCCGTTAACGGCACAGTGGTTTTTGACGAAGCGACGTATGCCTTTCAAGAGGTGAGAGAAAGCGACGCACAGCAGCTATTTAGCAGCGATGCATCCCCAGAATTTACGGCGATTAAACGAGGAGAAACCTTCAAGATTCTCTTTCAAACCAGCCAGTATGCACCCAACAATACCGTCTCGCTGCGCAACGAAGTAGACGGCTGGGGCAAAGACATTTACGGAGTGTACGCCTTTGGCGCGTGGATATTTGACCTAGAGCGATCTAGCTATCCCGGCGACCTTAGCATTAAGTTCTTCCTCAACGGTCAATACCTGATGGAAGGCGAGCCGTTTACCGTTAACAATACTGGTGAGTATCGGTTTACGGATAAAAACGGGACTAGCCAACGGGCGGTGACCTTTCCAGCGGCAGCGGCGACAGAAAACCGTTTCATTCACAGCTACGACAACTTGCCCACCTACGAAAGCCCGCATCAGCAAAAGCGCTTTCCCGGCAATCGCTCAGAAACGAAAGAATACGACGTGATTGTGATCGGCTCTGGCATGGGCGGCGGAATTGTTGCTGACGCGGTTTCAGATGCCGGGCTAGACACGCTAGTGCTGGAAATTGGCGGGCTGCAAACGCCAACACACGTGGGTAACGTCTACGCGGACTGGGATGAAATTGTCTCTGAGCACCAGGTAGGTCACTACGACCGCAAAGCGGGTACTAACTTTCTGTTTGGGGCACAAATGGCACTGGGCGGACGCTCTGCCTACTGGTCGGGCATCATTTTGCGCATGCAAGAGTGGGAGTACAGCTACTGGCCAACGGCGGTTCGCGACTTCTTAAAGAATGGGAATCAGGGTGGCAAGGATGGCTACAACCGGGCAGAAACGCTAATGCGAAAGCGTAAGACGCTCGGCAAGTTTCAAGATCGTGTGGTCAGCCATCTAAAACAGCAAATGCCTGATTTGAATATTGAGGATTTGCCGCGATCGCGCCACCAGCCCAACAAAGACGAACAGAACATGACCGACAGCGTTCTGTTTTCTTCTACCGGCGTATTTTCTACGACCGATTTACTTTCCGATTCTAAGGCCTTTAACACTGACGAGGGCTCAAGAAATCTCACGATTAACTTGAACCATTTAGTCACGAACATTCGGCCCGACCCTAACAATCCTGAACGGGTAAGCGAAGTTGTTTGCCAAGATCTCGTTGGCAACAAAGAGCGCGTCTACCGTGGAAAAGTGGTTGTCTTGGCCGCTGGGTCTATCGAGAGCCCTAAAATCTTCCGTCAAAGCAATCTGAGCGATCCGTCGAATAAGGCGGGCCGAGGTTTAACCGACCATCCCTACGTGTTCTCCAGCAACTACCTGATTCCTCAAGACAATCCATTTGCAGGCGACTTGAACCATGCCAAAATCCTGCTATCCGCAGGCGACGCCCGTAAAGACCACTATCCTTTCTATGCAGAACTGCTCATTAACCCCTGGTACTGGCACGTGCGCCGAGCAGACGACGATCTGTGGCAACGACAGCCGCCCGAGAACAGAAGAACAGAAATTACGATGAAGTTTGGCTTTGCCAAAGAGCTGATTGACAGTAACACCGTAGACTCGCAGGGGCTCGGGCAAAAAGCCGCAATCCGCGTAGATAATCTGACGCTAGATGGCTACTTGATTGACCAAGCCCGTCAGTTTCGCAATCGAATTCTGGGCGCGCTGGGCATTCCACACGACCCGAATGAAGGCATGGGGCTAGCGCCGCACGGTGGCACGGTAAACCACGCAGGTGGAACGCTACGGATGAGCGAGGACAGCGCGCAAGGGGTCGTTGACCAAAACTTGAAATGCCACGGCTATGACAACTTGTACGTCGCGGATGTTTCTGTTTTCCCTTACATTCCAACCGCTAATCCGTCGCTGACTTTGGGCGCACTGGCGCTGCGGTTAAGTGACCATATCAAAAACCGCTTCTCCGTAACGTGATGAGTGTGACGTAAGGAAGCAATAGACGAAGGAATCGCATACAGCCGCCGGGTCATGGCAGATAAAGGTATCTGTTATGGCCTAGCGGTGGCTTATTAACTCGACTCCTTTCTTCCCATGGTGCTGTCTTGTCAGTAACCCTAGACGGCTACTTGCGCTGCAAAAATAACTTGCGTTGTGAAAATAACTTGCGCTATAAGGATGATGCTTTAGTCAAAACCGCAAACAATTGGCGCTGCTGAATTACCCCCTCAGCAGCAGTCACTTTAAACCCAGTACTAGAAGCCATTAATGCGGCTTTAAGTGGCTAATTCGTCGATTATTTGCAAAAACAACAGAAAAAATGCTCCTGGAATTAGCCCTAAAAAGGCCCAAACGACTGCCAAAGTTTCCCTGGCCACTCCAGCTGTCTTTGGCTTATTTGGCAGCCGCCAAAGGAAAAGGAAAGCAAGCTGATTCTTTTAACGCAGTGGAGACCTACTGCACCTTTATAGGCTATTCTCGAAGCGGGCATAGCCTAATCGCAGCGCTGCTAGACGCCCACCCTAATATCGTTATGGCGCACGAGATGAAAGCCGCCAAATACGTTCAGTACGGATTTGACCGAGAAGCTCTCTACTACTTGCTATACCAGAGGACCAAAATCAGAGGGCATTCTTGGCAGCGTGGCGGCGGATACACCTACCACGTACCCAATCAATGGCAGGGTGATTTTGAAGAAATCAAAGTCATTGGTGATAAGCATGGAGAGTTTAATGCTTGTTATCTATCGTCGAATACTAAGGCGTTAGACCGGCTAAGAAAGGTTGTACAAGTCCCTATAAAACTTGTTCATGTCGTTCGTAACCCATTTGACAACATTGCTACTTTTTCAATAAAGGCGGCAGCCCGTCGCCAGCATTCGGACGTAACCACGAGCGATATTGAAAACAGCATTCAGCGATATTTTAGGGTTTGCAAGTCGGTTATGAACGTCAAATCGCTGGTCGATACAGCAGACGATCTCGACTTCCGCCACGAAGATTTAATTACCAGCCCAGATGATGAACTGCGCGCCCTGTGCCTTTGGCTAGGTGTAGAGGCTTCGCCTACCTATCTTTCAGATTGTCAAGCCGTCGTCTTCCCATCTCCCCAAAAAAGAAGACACAAAATTCAGTGGCCCAACGGTCTAAAGCAAAGAATTCAAAACGAGATGCAGCCTTTTCCTTTCTTAGAGGGATACACTTTTGAAAATTAGGGCTTCTAGAGAAGATAAAAAATTACTATGGGGTTCAAGAAATATGCTGCGATCGCACTCACGCTACTCATAGCAGCCTCATTATCAACGCTCCTACCAGCCTGCGCAGCACTAACCGCCACAAACGGCACACAAAACAAAGAATTAGCTAACGCCCAACCCGTTGCGATTTACCACGCTTTTAATCAACCCTACGCAGAGGTTGAAACGTTTGCCTGCGCGCTGGCAGATCAAGGCTACTCACACCTGCAAATTTCTCCGACACAACAGTCTAACCCGGGCCCAGAATGGTGGAAGCGCTACCAACCTTATGACCACAGCGTGATCTCAGGTCTTGGCAATGCGAGAGAGTTACAGCAGCTGACCCGTACTGCGCACAGCTGCAATCTTGAAGTCATTGCCGACGTAGTGTTCAACCATATGGCCAACTTAGACGGTGGCGAAGACTTTGAAGATCTCTCAAAATATCCCAATCTGTCTGCTGATGACTTTCACACAGACTCTAACAATATCGGCATCAGACCCTGTGGTATAAACTACAGCGACGGCAACCGAGAGTCAGAACTTAACTGTTGGCTAGGCGGCCTGCCCGATCTACGCTTTACCAACAATGTCAAAAGTCTCCAGAAGGCTCATCTACAGGTGCTTTTAGACTTAGGGATAGATGGCTTTCGCTTCGACGCCGCCAAACACATTCCCCCTGACGTACTCAGCGACTATATTGACTATATTAATCAACAAAGTGGCGGTAACACCTGGAATTATTTAGAAGTGATTAGCGATCACGATACCAAAGGCACAGACTACAGCTGGATTGCAACCGTCACTGACTTTGTTCTTTACAACAGTATGAAAGACGCTTTTAGCGCAGATGGAGATCTGCGATCGCTTCCTACCCAGGCCCTAGAAGATTCTCGCAGCGTCACCTTTGGCTCTAACCACGACACCGTTCTCTCACTCAATAGCGCAGCCCTCAATCCCTATGCTGACGTGGGCGACTCCTACCTGGCAACGGCCTACGTACTGGCCAGGCAAGCTGGAACACCACTGGTTTTCAGCGCAGATCACAGCAGCGCGCCGTATCTGAAAACTGGTGTCAAATTTCGACAGATTATCCGTCAGCGTCAGCAGCAGGGACTGAATACAGCAGAGAATATTCTTCGCGTTCTAGACAGTGATGTTGTCTTGCTGATGGAAAGAGGTGCAGAAGGATTTTTTGTAGAAAACAAAGGCACTCAGCCTTTCGACACGTCCACTTTAAATCTTACGCTGAGCAATTTAGACGGCTGCTACCGAGAACTGCGCAACGGCTTTACGGTAGCCATAGAGCACCGAAACGGCAAAAAGTATGTCACTCGCTGGGGCACCTGGGACCGGGGCGGAATAGACATTTCAGGACGCGACGCGCTGTACTTTGTGCGAGCACCTTTCGACCAGTGCCTGGCCGATTAAGTCGTGCTTTCATCGAGTCAATCCAGTTGAGTCAAGCCAGTTGAGTCAAGCAAACCCCTAAATAGGCTGCTCGTCTGCTAGATTTGTAGCAATTTCTGACAATCGGCACGCGTATCATGACAGACTCTGAAAATAAAAAGGAAAGTTTCGTTAACAAGCTTTTGCTAGCAGTGGTGGTACCGGTCGCGATCGCACTCCTAGCAGGCGGCACTTCACCCTGGTGGTGGTCAGAAATATTTGACCGAGCGTCTTCAACGCCTACGTCAACTGCTGACGAAGGGAACAAAGGCGAAGAAGAAGACATCGGCGAAGCCATTGACGAAGAAGAAGCGCGCATAGCTGATGAAGCAAAACAGCGACTCGAAGATCGTGCGGCGTACAGAGAAGTGGAGGTTAGGCGACTGATTAGAAGGGGCATTGCGATTCAAGGCACTGACCCGAGAGAAATTACTTTTAATATTCTAGGACGAGCTTCTTTAGAAGAAGGCGAACAGCCCTCTGTACTAGAACCACAATCGTTTACAGAGTATTCGGTCGTGACAATTACCAACGACGGAAGTGGTGATGACTCAGTCCGCGGGACCCGGCATCGGCTAGAGTTCGAGAAAATTGATAACCAGCGCTGGCAAATTGCCTGGGCAGGCATGCAGCAAAGGTGCTCTCGTGGCCAAAATCCAGGAGAATGGACCACAGAGCTCTGTCCGTAAACAGCCAAACTGCGGACCTAGAAGCTGGCCAGTAATCGTTCCAGTAATCGATTGATATAGACCTGGCTGATTCGCTCTTGCTCTAAGCGTTTCTGCGCGGTTGATAGGTGCATATACAGGTTTTCTTCGGCGGCGCTCAGCGGAGCTGGCGCAGGTACTATGGGCTTTTTATCTGCTACGGCAAAGCGTTCAAAGGTCTCATAGGTATCGGCATCCATCAGGATAGATTGGGTTTGAGGAAAGTGCGATCGCACCCCAGCCAAAATCCGAAACCCGTCCACATCCATATCGCCCCAGTAAAAAATAGAACAGTCCAACAGCCAAGCCACCGACTTTAGCAAATTGACCGCATAGCCGCTCCCCAAAATCGCAATGCTATTTTCAAGTAAAGGCAGCGTCAAAAAAGGCATGACGTTTTCTGTAATAAAACATCGCGGCGTTCCTAGCTGTAGCTGAGCAAAGTCAGAGATTGACAGGCTAAAGTCAGCCACAGGAAACCCATATTTCGTCTGAAGCGCCCGGTCCAGAATTCTTAGGCTCACCAGCGGCTCACGATATCGCAAAGAGAACCGCTGCTCAAAGACATGTTGCTTATCGGCAACCGGCATCAAGTGCTCTGCGGGCAGACTCTCTTCTAACAGGCTATGCAAAACTCGTTTGTGATCTTCAACAAACTTTGTGTGAACCGCAATAGGCAGCTCTCGAATGTACAGATTAGGTCTAGGGTTCTTCTGGAAATACTGACAAACCTTCAGCAGCTCTGGCCAGATCTCATGGTTGGCAACCACTTTTAGCGGATAGCGCTGAACCCATGCGGCTAAGGCGGGCACCGCTGACTGAATTAGCGCAACATCCGCTTGAAAGTTGGCAAAAGACTGTTCCTTTTCGAGCAGCTTCAGGTAGTCGCTAGCATCGCTGATATAAATGCGTTGAGGCAGCGATTGCGGACCATGCTTGCGAGTGTTCTTGGTCGCAAGCTCCACGGTGTAGCCAAATCCTTTTTGTGCCTTTGCATCGTTAATCAGATCGGTTACAGCCTTTTGCAGATCGGGATAGCGCTTCGGCACTTGGCCCACCGGAAAGTCCTGGGGAAAGAATGACTCGCTACAGAGCACCGAACGCAAAAATGCCTCATACTGCCTTTCAGCTTTCTTCTTTATCTGCTCAGGTGTGATCATAGGCGCGTCACACCGTTGCTGTGTCTCGATGCTTCTGTTGAAAAACTTCAATCGCAACAGATATCACCTTAGAGTAATCACCGGCTGGAGAGATAGAGACAAAGTGCAGCGTATCGATATAGGATTCTATGACGTTGATTTTGTCTTTGGGTGTAATCACCAACAGCTGAAGGTCTAAGTTTTTGAACAGCTCCATGGCATAGCGAGCATTGCTGTCGTCGGAACGGCTAAAGGCTTCGTCGATCACCACAAAGCGAAAGGATTTGTGGATGCCGTTTAGGGTCGTCGGCTCGGTATGAGTCAGGCCGAATTGATAGGCGCTCGCACTCGCCAGAATCGTATAGGCCAGCTTCGCTTTTTGACCGCGCGGCTTTCCTGACGACTCGGTGTGATGCTCTTATTCCTCATCGTCTTC
>CALDSK010000034.1 GCA_937911865.1 uncultured Synechococcus sp. | reverse complement strand
TTATAATGATACGGCTACCACCGATATCTTCACTCTTACCCTACACGACGCTCTTCCCGATCTGTGCTGAACGTCCATTTTCCTGCTTGGGTAGGCGTAAATCTAAACCGACTGTCGGCATCGGTTGAGCCATTGGGCTGAAAAGTCAAGACCTGTTGCTGCTCACCACTCCCTTCATGTTGGATGATAACGGCTTGATGCGGTTCCAAATCAACAGAGAGCTCATAGCATTCCCAGACCGGACGATTGGGCTGTTCTGGTGAAAGGCAGCCTTCACTATATTCCGTCGCCAAAACTTCAGAGAGTTCTGGGCCAGGATAGAGGACTGTGCGGAACTGGCTAAGCACCAGCATCGCGAACACGCCTAGAGCACCGAGTATGAGGTATTTCCAATATTTCATGGTCACTAAGTCAGAAGCGATTAGGTAGAGATATCAGCAGTTTCAAATCAGTAGTTTCAAATCAATAGTTTCAAACATAGATTGGCCCAAGCTAGTCTGGCTGCGGTCGCTCGACAGCTTGAGAGAGCTCTTCTGGAGAGGATATGCTATCGCTCACCAGCGGATAGATAAGACCGCCAATACCTGCTGCAAGCAGTGTTTTTAGCCGCATGAGCAAGATAGTAGCCAAAGCGACGGCTGTATTAATGCCGAACAGGCCCAGGGTAAAGCTGTATGCATATTCTGTAATGCCAAGACCACCAATAGAAAAAGGAATATTCATGATGAACATGATGATGGGTACGGCAACAAGCATGCTGCTAAGTTTGACCTCCCCATCAAAGGCAAGCACGCTAACCCAGACATTGCAAATGGCTAGGGCATAAAAGACGAGCGAGTTAAAGACGGCAAGCCATAGCGCACTGGGCTTCTCTTGATAAATCAGAACGGCTTGACGAAACTTGCCAAGCTTCTTTAAAAGCGTAGAGACAAGTTTGAAGCGATCGCCTAAACGCTTATTGATAAAGTTATAGGGCCGAGCATCTAAGATCATCCAGCAGATGAGACCAATCCCGAGCAGGCCTGCAATGAGCGCGGCAGTGAGCCAGGGTAAGTTGAACAGGTGTAGATTGATGGTCACTGCGATCGCCGCCAGCAACACTAACATAGCTAGGCCAGTGAAGCGCTCCACAAAAACCACGGCAGCTGAATCTGCATAACGGCCTGTATACCGCCCCAACTCATTGACTCTAATGACGTCTCCGCCAATACTGCTAGGAAGAATAAGGTTAAAGAACCGACCAACGACATAGTAGGCATACAGACGCCACAGGCCTACCCTAAGGCCACAGGCACGGGCTAAAAAGAACCACTTGACTGAACTCGCAAAATCAACAATTGGGATAAAAAGAATCGAGACCAGAACTAACCCCAGATTGGCATGGGAGAACGTATCGAATAAGTTTTGCCAGCCTTGTTTTGTCAACAAATCTGCTTTGTGAAAAACAAACACTAGCAGCGCTGTTGTCACCGCGATGCGAACAAACTTCAGTACTGATTTTTTAGTCATAAGAGCACTTCGATTCACGGATAGCGAGAGCTGTAGTCACGAAAACTCGGATTGCGTAGCTTTTTATTGTCAATTCGTGAAACCGTCGATGCGGGCCGCATTATAAGCTCTACAAATAGCACATGCTGCCAATACCCAGTTTGGGGATATTGGCAGCCGAGCTAAGAGGTATAGGCGCCTAGTCCTGCTAAACAGAGGCTGCCAACGGTTTCTTCTCGTTAGGAATAACAATATAGGCGTTAGCAACATCATCAACTTCAGCATTGATGCGAGAGTCACTCCAACCGAGTTCTTTTGCCATTAACTTTGCACAAATACGTAGCGCCTCTTCACCTGGATACTCTAAGCTTCCTAGATCAGTTCGCCTCAAAACCACATCCGTTAGATGAGTGGCCATCTCATCACGCACAGCGTGAATGACTTCTGCCTTCAACACAGGGCTACCAGGAATGACATCTGCCCACTCTGGGTTTTCTTCTAAATAAGCTAAGACGTCTGGATACTTAGTCCCATAAGTCTCAATCAAATGGAGAATTACCTCCTGACTAAAGCGCTCAGACTCTGCCTTAATGGCCTTTTCCTTGAATTCGTTAAACAATTCGATATCGCCGCCCCATAGAGGCACCGTATCTGTTGTACAAGATAGAGACTTACCTAGTTTTTTGCAGATAATGTCGATGGACTTTTGGGCGACATCGCGGGCAGTCGTGTATTTAACACCGGCTACGCTGATAAGGCCCTCAAGCTGATCTTCTTTGGCATGATCGAAAATCTCATAGTGCTTTTTGGGCGCAGCAGAGTTAGCTTCATCGGCTGGCACGATTCCCCAGAGAATATTTCGAACATCCTCACGCGTGAGGTTGGCGGCTGGGTAGCCCTCATTGATGAGATCAATGTAAGTTTGAATTTCTTCTTCTGTAATGGTGATCTTGGCAGGGTCTTCTTCCGTGCAGGCCAAATGCAGCGAGCCAATCATGCAAAGGCCACGCCATGGAATAGCAAATGTAAGACTCGACTTTTTATCGACAACGGCCTGACGATCCTCGTACATTGGCCTGATGGGGAAGGTCAGGGCATGCTCTTCTGTAAACTTACGTGTGATCAGCGTAAAAGCTTTAGAGGCATGAACAGGATTTTTCTTGAATGATTTGGCCAAATTCAGCGTTTTAACGATCCACGGCCCAGCAGCGTTAACCACTGCTTTAGCATTGAGGGAAAAAGTTTCACCACTAATAAGATCTTTCGCTTCAACGCCTGTGACGGTATTACCTGACTTTATAAAGTTGGTTACCTCAACATTATTGGCAATATCGGCACCGTTTTCAGCGGCTGCGCGTACATAGGAGAGAAGTAGTCGCTCGGTGTTGTGCATTTGGCCTTCGTACCAAATTGCACCGCCCGTTAGATTCTCTTGGTCAACGTCAGGCGCAATCTTCAAAACCTCTTCTTTGGAGATCATGAACGAGCCTGGAATTCTGCGCGCAGGATCCTTGAACCACTGGCGGTCGAGGCTGAATAAATCATAAGTTTTAATATAGATTCCCATCGTCTCTCGGCCTTTGATGCCATGCCCATAAACAGGTAGTAGGTATGGCTGAGAGTTAATGAGATGAGGCGCTCTTTGGTGGATCAAATTACGCTCGCGGATAGATTCTCTCATGCGTTTAAAGTCGGCATGCTGGAGATAGCGAAGTCCGCTATGGGCGATTTTAGAGCTATTAGATGACGTCGCCCAGCCAAAGTCCCTGCGCTCTAGCAGCGCTACGTTTAGCCCTCGTAGGACAGCATCCCAAGCGCAAGCAGCCCCGTTGATGCCACCGCCAATGATAATCAAGTCGTAGTCTTTGCGGTCAATTAACGCTGGGATATTTCGTTTCATGTGTTACACCTCAAAAAGAATAGTTATTTGTAATCATCGAATGATGATGTGAGCACCATCAAGTTAGAGAAATTAGATTAGAAAAATTAGAGATTAATCAAGTACCCATTCGAACGCTACCCGGTAGAGCCAACCATTTAGGGACAGGCATCTTCCTCAAAAGGCAGACTCTGTAGAGCGACCATAGAGAGCGACTATAGAGCGACTGCTTTTGAAGTAGCTTCTTCTGAAGCGATTTTTCTTTGACCAACTACCTTCGCAGGTATGCCCATTGCAATGGCAGCGTCAGGAATATCTTTGGTGACAACGGCGCCTGCACCAACAATTGCATTGTGGCCAATAGATACACCATCTAGAACGACACCTTTAGCACCGAGCCAGCAGTTTTCTCCAACGATAGTCGGGCCATCAGAGTAGCTACTTTGATCCGCCAGTGGAATTGCAGAACGATAATCGTATCTTCCGCCACTCATAATATAGTTATAAGCCGCGATTAGGGTGCCTTTACCAACAACTAAACGCTGCTTTGAATACACTTCACAATTCGCGCCAATATTTACCTTGTCTTGAATTTCCATGTCGCCGTTTTTGCAGTAGAGAATACTGTTGCGACCAATAAATACATCATTACCAATGGTAATGCCGCGATTAGTTTCGCCCTTGGCATCAAGCACGCAGTTGTCATCAACAATGACGTTATTACCAATAGTAATTTTCTGCGGGTGGCGCAGGGTGACGCCGCAGCCAAAAACAACATTCTTGCCGACTGACTGCAGGAGAGTCGGATAGAGCTTACTTCTAAGGAGAATGCCTAATGCACCAGGCATATTGCAGCACAAGAGGTTGATCAGCTCAAACTTTATGAGCGTACCCATCGCTGTTGTACCCAACGTCACAGCGGCATATTGCTGCCATTTTGGTCGGTTTCCTTTGCTAATATCTTTAATTTTGAACTGTCCTGATGCCTGATTTTCGGAGCTCATACTTTAAGAACGTGAGTGTGTGATGCGATTTCTGTTATCTCGAAGCGCGGTCATGGTTTGCCACTTTGCAATCGTCTTTTTTAAAGCGAGAGCCACTTATTTTCTAGATACCATTTCCCTAATTCTCGGAGCCCCTCTTGATCTGAGTGGCTAGGTGTGAAGCCAAGTAATTTTCTGATTTTGGATGTGTTGAAGGCGCGGTCTTTGGTGTAGAACGCTAAGCGGCGGCGATAAATTGGAGGCTCTATACCGAGTGGACGGAAGATAAGTTCACATATATCCGCAATCATAAACATGGGCTTTGCGGGCAGCGAAATAAACTTCGCAGGCACTGAGTACAGGTCGCTAATGAGATCCACCATTTCCTTGAAACTCATGGCCTTTTCACTTCCGCATATAAATGTCTCGCCGACAGCCTGAGGACGGATAGCGGCAACCAGCATACAATCTGTCAGGTCATCTACATGAATAAAATGTAGTAGGTTACTGCCATTGCCAATCGCAGGTATCCAGCCTTTACTGACCATTTTGTAAATCTTTAGCAGTCTTTTTTCGCCTGGGCCATAGATACCTGCCGGGCGAATAATAGTGACCGGGAGTCCGGTCTCTGCACCAAAAGATTGGACCCACGCTTCGCCTTCTAGCTTGGTAGCCTGGTAAATATCGCCGGGCTCGGTTCGGTAAGTTTCATCGGCCGGGGGATGCGCGATATGACCGTGGACGCCGATGGTGGAGACATGTACAAAACGTTGAAAGTTTGGCTGTTTCAGCGCTGCTTTGGCAAGGAGCTGGGTGCTTAGAACGTGCACATTGTAATAGCCGACGTCCGGAGATTTGGCTTCGCGAAAAGGGGTCACCATATGAAAGACATGGGTAATATCTTTCATCGCTCGGTTGATGAGTTCACCATCAAAAACGTCACCTTTCAACCATGTGATAGGCAGGCCGTCGAATTGTTGGATATTGGAGCTAGGGCGGGCAATGGCCACCACCTCAACGCCTTGTTCTATGAGCTTTTTAGTCAGGAGCGAGCCGGTAAAACCCGTGGCACCCGTCACTAAGGCACGACTTCCCTTGGGCAACGCTGTAACAGCATTAGCGGCAGGGTCCGAATTGGATTGGCTCATAGATTGGTCCGTCATAACTTAAGAGGCCTCCTGTTTGATAAGTTTGAGAATAATAGGTGAGCCTAGTAATCTAGAAAGACCGAAGGCTCTGGCACTGCCCTCTAGCACGCTTGAGAGTCCAGGCTGTTTCATCATGCGATGAAGAACCATCGGCCAAAAGAATTGAGCGTAGCGATCGCCCACACTGAGTCCTACACTTTTGGCATAGTTCAGTAGCTCAGCCTCGTTGTAACAGGTGTAGGGCCGTGTGTTCTTTTCTACACCCTTTTTAAGTGAGAACAAAAGTGGGGTAATGTAGTTCACGCTCCGCAGCGTTGGATAATCTACCATCAGGGCCTGCGCAGCCACCCGCGAAAGCTCTTTTATAAAGGGCTGCCATTGTTCTACATGGGCTAAAAATCGATAGCTAATCACCACATCAAAGGCGTTGTCTTCGTAGGGCAAATCGAGCACATTAGCCACTTCAAATTGGCATTGCCCCGTGTTGACCAAGTCCTCAATGCGATGTTTACAGCTTTCATCACTGCCAACGACGGTGACGCTGTGCCCAGCGGCGAGTAGTCCAGCCGTGAGCTGACCATGGCCACCGCCCACATCTAGAATGCTGGCGTTAGGGTAAGCCTTGAGCATCTTTAGCGTCGCGTCCAATTGGATGCGAAGGGGCCAATCAACGAAGGGGACTGCAAATCGAGCGGCAAAGGCATCGGTCGAAGAGTCAATATCCGCCGTTTCTGGAAAGGTGTTTTGGACTG
>CALDSK010000033.1 GCA_937911865.1 uncultured Synechococcus sp. | reverse complement strand
GCTTGGTAGTACTGATCGTGTGCATTGGGCTATTTGGGCTCAAGTACATCAGGCGTAGCTTGGGCTAAGATTACTTTGCAAAAGCAATTCTCTTAAATCAATATGATGGGCAAAAAAGCTGTAGATAAGTTCAACCAGGTATTAGATATCTCGCCAAAGATACTTGATCAAGAAAATTTTTTTAACGGTTTTATTGGAATAGATTCAGGATTATATTTAGACCCAAGACTTTTAAAGAAAACATGTATTCAAGAATTAAAAGGTTCCTATAAGAATTTTAGAAAGCACTTTGAAAAAATAATTAAAGTGCTAGCAAAATCTAAGAGCCGTGAAGATATTTTGTTTCGTAGTGCTGTGAAGCTATTAACCTTCAAAGAACCTGGCTTTTTGAGTCTTGGCTACTCAAGCGGAGGTAATTCTGGTAGGGGAATAGGTTCAGAATTAGCAAGAAAACTGGCTGCCACTGCTCACGAAATAATCGAAGTGGGAATAACTGACCCTGAAATGTTTGAGATTATTGGTTTACTAGAAGAAAACATAGGTGCGGATAGAATTAGTGATATGACAGCAAGGATTATTTTGCCTGACCTCGCTAAATACTCAGAAAATAAAGCAGCTAAATTAAAATTAGAATCTCAAGCAGTAGAATTAGGTGAGACTGAATATTTATTGCCAATTAACAAGAAGAAGAAGACACCCTTAATTCTGATACCACAAGAAATACTTAATGATCTTCCTGTCGCAAATGACAGAAGCGACATTGACGAAGTTGTTGATCACAATGCCGAGCTACGTAGTCAAATAAATTCAATGATAGGAGAAGAATGGAAAAAGGCTTCTAAGAGCTTAAGCAAACGAGAACTGAAGCAACTCTTCCTCGAGAACCCTGATGCTTTGAGAGAACTCATTGAATTGTATAAAGCTAGTAGAATCGAACCTTATGATTTTTCAGAAGATCCACTAGGTGAATTTAATTGGCTAGAAATAGCACAAGAATATTCTAAGAAATACCCTCTTTCTATTGAAGTCAACAAAGTAGTTCCTCCTGAAAAAAATCTTGAAATAGTGGTTACAATCTGTAACCACTTCAAAAAACTTGTAGAAAAAAATGGACTGTCAATCGTATTTTGGGATAAAGATAACAAATGCAAACATGAAAGATTTGCTCAGCGCTTATTTTTTGGGATTTCGGAAGCCTACTGTAATGCGAATAATTTAGATTTAAGTCCAGAATCAGATGCCGGCCGTGGACCTGTTGACTTTAAAGTGTCTAGTGGTAAGGCAAAGGTTAATGTAGAGATTAAATACACAAAAAATAATTTGAGTCATGCTTACGAAACCCAATTACCCATCTATAACGAAGCTGAAAGAGTAAAGTATAGCATCCTTTTGGTTATTAGAAATACAGACAAAATTAAGGCATTTGAGGAGCTAGAAAAACAGAGAGAAAGAGATATAAAGTCTGGGAAAGAAGTTCCTAAAATTATTATGGTCGATGGGAGAATTAAGCCGTCAGCAAGTAAGTCTCAGTAGCTATTTTGGGAGAAGAATCTAATTTATTCATTTGGAGTTTGATTGGACAAGAAACACATGACAAGCGCATGCAGCAGACTGGTCTGATAGCCAGCAAATAATATGAGGCGTTAGCTAGCTAGTAAAGGCGAGGCTGTCAGACGGGACAGATATCTTATTCAAAGCCCTGGTACGATTGCATACAGACCCATATCACAGCAGCTTATAGCTTCGTTATAATTTATTTAGTAAGTTATAACTTTTCTAGTATGACTAAACTTTTGGAGCAGGCTATTAACCATCTGAAGGAATTGGATGCTGATAGTCAAAATGTGATCGCATCTTTAATCATGGAAGAACTTGAAGATGACGCGAAATGGGATGTTGCATTTGCTAACTCCCAAGATTTGCTAGCCGATTTAGCGGCTGAGGCAATGGCTGAGTACAATGCTGGCCAGACTCAAGCCCTGAATCCAGAAACATTGTGAAATCCAGAACAACGGTTAATTTCGCAAAGCATTCTCAACCTTACCTAACTCTGTCCAAAAGCAAGCACGTCAAGCATATCGTCAATTTCAGAAAGATCCTGCTCATCCAAGTCTGCGATTCAAACAAGTGCATTCCACGCTGCCAATTTACTTGACTCGCGTCAGCAAAAGTTATAGAGCAGTTGGTCAATGAAATGGTGACGCCATAGTTTGGTTTTGGATTGGATCTCATGCAGAATACGACAAACTCTTATCACAAATGTAGCCGCCAATACGGGCGCTAGCAACTAATGTCAACCCCAACTAAACTCTCTGTTGAGCCCTGCGTAATGACCTTCGATGAGTTTGCGCAATTGGCGGATTATTCGCTAATGGATACCTTAAGCGCCGACCCTGACGCCACTGAAGATGGTGACGATCACCGTGCTCGCCAGGTTTTCTCGGGTCATTTTGTTCCTGTCACACCTACGCCGCTTACAGCACCAGAATATGTAACCCATAGCAGCACCTTCTTTAAAGAACTTGGATTAAGCGATGAGTTAGCGCTTGATGAGAAATTTCGCCAGGTATTTTCCGGCGATCTCTCTGCTACGCATAAGCCAATGCGTCAAGTTGGCTGGGCAACAGGCTATGCACTATCGATTTATGGCACCGAATATATCCAAAACTGTCCCTTCGGCACAGGCAATGGCTATGGTGATGGTCGGGCAATCTCCGTGTTTGAAGGCATCCTCAACGGCCAGCGCTGGGAAATGCAATTGAAAGGGGGTGGCCCAACGCCCTATTGCCGTGGCGGTGACGGGCGCGCCGTTCTCCGTTCAAGCGTGCGCGAGTTTCTAGCGCAGGAATATATGCCTTGGGTGTACCAACATCGCGCTCTTTGACCCTATATGTCTCTAAATCTGAGACCGTTATGCGGCCTTGGTATTCTCAAGACTCCCACTCCTTTGAGCCCGATGTTTTAGTCAACAATCCTGTCGCTATTTCCACTCGCGTTGCCCCCTCCTTTTTGCGCGTGGGCCAGCTAGAGCTATTTGCCCGCCGAGCTCGAGCCAACGCCCACCCAAAAGCTTCAGACGAGCTGCGCATGATAGTGTCGCACCTAATCGAGCGAGAATACAAAAACGAAATTGATCAAAGCCTCAGTTTTGCTAATCAACTGGTTGAGCTAGCCAAGCTATTTCGCCAGCGTCTTACGTCACTAGTGGCCAACTGGCTACGGGTTGGCTACTGCCAGGGTAATTTTAACGGTGATAACTGCGCTGTTGGTGGCTTCACCCTCGACTATGGCCCCTTTGGATTTTGTGAAACTTTTGACCCTCGGTTCCAGCCGTGGACGGGGGCGGCGAACACTTTTCATTCTTCAATCAGCCAGCCGCAGCAGAAGCAAACTACCATATGTTTTGGCAATCTGTGAGACCGTTACTCGCAGACGATGCTGACGCATTAGAACAGTTTGACCAAGTACGCCGTGGCTTTGCAGAGGCCATGCAACAACAATTCCAAAAAATGTGGGCGGCCAAACTTGGCTTGAGTGAGTTCAACCCAGAGCTGTTCAAGCAATTAGTGCAGCTAATGATCCACTCAGAGGTCGATTACACCATTTTCTTCCGCGAGCTATCTCACATACCAGACGATATCTCAGCCTTGAAAAAGAGTGTTTATAGTGAAACCCCGCAGCAACTCAACGGACAGGTTAGTGAATAGTGGCAAGCTTGGCTGAAAAGCCGGCGTGATCTTGTCAAAGGCGAAGGCAACTTGGCCGAGATATCAACGAAGATGAAACAGACAAACCCCAAATACGCATGGCGAGAGTGGTTAATTGTCCCCGCCTATCAACAAGCCATGCAGGGTGACTACACCTTAGTCAAAGAGTTGCAACAAGTCCTGAGCTACCCATATGAAGAACAAGCACAAGACATAGAAGATAAATACTATCGTCTAAAACCCAGTGCGTTTTCTGACATCGGTGGCGTATCGCACTACAGTTGCTCCTCTTAAGCTGTTCATATTGAGCTGTTTATCTCAATAACGACGTGGCGCGGGTCACCGACCTGCGCATGCCGAAGGATAGATGGACAGATGTTGAGGAAATATTGAGATGACACCGACCACTACTGCATCATCCGAAAACATTGATTTTGCCTGTGGGTGGCGATCGCTCGCCCGCGCCCGCTGGTTACCCTTTGCCTTGCTTACCCTCGGCACTGCCAGTAACGTCATCTACGCCCATACCCCGCTAGTGGCCTTTGCCGCCATAAGCGGCGTGACGCTGAATCGTCGCCCGGCGATCGCAACGGCTTTGTTAATCTGGCTGGTAAATCAATCCATTGGCTTTGGCATAAGAGGCTATCCCTTCAGCGCCACTGCATTTATTTGGGGTGCTCTGATGGGAATTGGCACGCTGCTAGTGGTTGCGTTTGCCAGCATTCGCTCAGGCTTTAGCCAATCGCCTTGGGTAGGTCATTTTGCATGGATCGCGATCGCTCTCCTCGGCGGATTCATCCTCTACCAAGGGCTGATTGTGTTGTGGCGTATCCAGCGATCGCAGATGGACACTTCATGACCTGGGAAATGATCGCCCAACTCTTTGTAAAGCAAGTGGTGTGGACTGGTGCGATCGCTTTGGGACACGGCTTAGGACTTTGGCAACAGCTTTCCCAGCTCCGTTCCATACAGAATTAAACAACACAGAACTAAACAACAGGCATGCATTTTTTCAGACATTAACCTAACGAAATCTCGCTCTAAAGGTCGCAAAAATATAATAATGATAATCATTACCATACAAAGCCAAGACGATGGTTGATGACACGGGGCTCATTCCCACTATTGAAATTTTAGAAGGGCTAGAATCCTTAATGGAGCAGGCCCCTTCAGACGACATTGAAGGCATTCTGATGGCGGCTTGGCTCAAAGTCAGTAACACTCTGCCAGAAGACTTCTTGGCAGCAACCCGTGAAGATGCCAGTGCAGATGGACTACGCCGTTACCTCAGAGTAAAGGCATTTTTTGATGACCCTATTCAGCATCCAATTTCATCCCAAGAGCTAGCTGATTATCAACAAAGTCATCAGCCCATCGATGAAGAACAAACAGAATATTTCTTTCTTGACTCAACTGACGATCAAGATTGATTCATCTGCAAAACAAAATACAGTTAGGGGTAGTTTTGCTCCACCCTTACCTGTATTAAAAAATCAGAGTTTATTTCGTCATTTACCGAGCAGAGATCGTTCAGAAAATGTCTTGTGATGTCCAAAATCTACTCACTGCAGCAGCAAGTTTCTTTACAGCACTCACACGTCTTTTCTTTGCAGCATTCAGCGTTTCCACAGTCACACTTACAAGCAGTCTTGTCCGTCGTATTTTCCATGTCCTTTCTCCTACGTTTCAGATAATGGTTCTGCTTCAATAATCTCAATGAGCTTGTAAAGCCGCTTTAACACTTCGGCCCTGTTCAGAGAGTACTGAATCTCACGCCCCTTCCTTGCAGAGCTGACAATACCCTCCTGAGAGAGAACCTTAAGATGACGTGACACGCCAGAAGCGTCCACACTACAGCATTCACACAAGCACATCGCATTTTGAGGCACTTTGCATTGGCACAATTTATAGACGAGAGAAAGCCGATTAAACTCTCCTAAAGCCTTTAGCAACCCTGCTAATTCCTGTGCCTCGTTCTTGTTCATAGGCTTATAATTGCATATTTGCGCAAATATGTCAATGTTGGCTGTTCTACATCACTAGTTAATGGACCAGTGGTGGACTATGGACGAGAAGATTGACTGGCCATGAGTCAAAAATTAGAATGATTATCATTGTCTAACTATTATGATGATATGGAATTGGGGGGTAAGGCAGGTGTGGTTCTTTGATTTGTATCTGCTAAAAGAGAGGACTGCATAAATAGGGAGCCTCCGGTCTTGAGCGAGCCTATCGGGCACTTTTTCGACCACAAGCAAGCGGTTTTAGCCCAAAGGTTGGGCATAACTGGGCATAACAAGGGGTACAAATCAGTCAACCGATAGCCGCGCTGAGCGACCACGCAAAACAATCGTTCATACAAATAATTCATACAGAGAAATATCTCATGGCTAATAACATGATTTTTATCGACCCCCATATCCACATGTCCTCCCGGACAACTGATGACTATACTGCCATGCAGAAAGCTGGCGTCGTTGCCGTCATCGAACCTGCTTTCTGGATGGGTCAACCCCGCACCAATATCGGTAGTTTCCAGGACTACTTCAGCAGCTTGGTCGGCTGGGAGCGATTTCGAGCTTCGCAGTTTGGCATTCGTCACTACTGCACCATGGGTCTGAACTCAAAGGAAGCCAACAACCCAGCCCTCGCGGAGCAGGTAATGGAGCTGCTGCCCCTCTATGTATGCAAAGAGGGTGTCGTAGCCATTGGAGAAATTGGCTATGACGACATGACTGAAGCGGAGGACAAGTACTTTCGCCTACAGCTGGAGCTGGCAAAAGAGGTCAATCTACCCGTCATGATACATACCCCTCACCGGGACAAAAAAGCTGGAACATCCCGCAGCATGGATGTTTGCTTGGAGCATGGTCTTGCCCCTTCTCAGGTCGTTGTCGATCACTGCAATGAAGAGACAGTGCAGGAGGTTCTAGACCGGGGCTTCTGGGCTGGCTTCACCCTCTATCCTAAAACCAAGATGGGCAATGCCCGTATGGTGGACGTGGTGCGCCACTATGGATGTGAGCGAATTATTGTAGATAGCAGCGCCGATTGGGGCGTCAGCGATCCTTTGGCAGTACCCAAAACGGCGCAACTGATGCTAGAGCGGGGCATTCCTGAAGCGCATGTCCGCGCCACCTGTTATGAAAATGCCTTAGCGGTCTACAGTCAGAGCGGTCAAATAGATGAACAGGACTGGTTGAAGCCCTCACCTAGAGATCAGCGCACGTTGTATCAGGGCAATTCGGTCTTGCGAGGACAAAAACCTGTGGTTGAGACTAGCCGGGAACATGCTCTCTTGATTGAATAACGCCTGGTGGCCCAAGATTGTCGCAGGGTTATCTACCGCTCCAGCAGGCGAGGCATCAACTCCACCAGATTGCAGGGTTGATGGCGAGCATCCAGCTGATCGTTAATCAGAGCAGTCCAACCAGTGCGGCAAGCCCCTGATGAGCCTGGCAAGCAAAAAATGTAGGTGCCGTTGGCTACTCCCGCCAATGCACGGGACTGCACTGTAGATGTTTTAATCTCCTGGTAAGACACCATCCGAAAGATTTCTCCAAAGCCAGGAAGTTCTTTATCCAGCAGAGGAGAAATCGCTTCAGGGGTGCCATCTCGCCCGGTGACCCCCGTGCCTCCAGTGGTGATAATCGCCTGCACCCCAGCATCAGCAATCCAGCGGGAGACCACCGCCCGAATTTGGTAAATGTCGTCGGGTACAATCATTTTCTCGGCCAGGGTGTGGCCTGCGGTTTGCAGGTGCTCTACCAACAGCTGGCCCGATTTATCTGTAGCCTCTATACGGCTATCGGAGACAGTGAGAACGGCTATGGGAATAGGAATAAAGGCGGCTGTGGCCACGACGCTTTTCTCCAACTAGGGCGTGATGAAATTTGACTTATGAATGATGGGTTGGGGAAGTTCATGTCAATGCCACTGTTGTCAGACTGAGGCCAATAAAAACTGTTGCCAGCGCGCTGACCACCGATAGCTGCTGTATGATTCCAGCTCCCAAGGGAGAGCTTTCCAGCCATTGTTGTCCATAAACTGCAGCTAAGCCAAGGGCCGTCAGCACGGAGGCTAGCCCAAGGCTAAAACCGCCTGAACTGACGGAATGGCCTGACCTGCCGCCAGGAATCCTAACCCACAGATCACTAAAATGATAATCATTATCAATTTTAATCCAAAAATGTTGTTAAGCTGTCGGGCTAACAGTAGATTTGTGCGCTTAATTCGTGAGCTATAGCCAGCGTCCTCCCCAGGCCAACAGCAGTGAAAACGCGATCGCTGCGATCGCCTGCCGAGCCATCAACTTCACCGCAAACTGTACCGATTGTTCGCGGACGATAGTCAGCGCAGTGACTAGGCAGGGCAGCAACACACCGGCCAGGTATACACCCGTCAAGAGTTGCAAAGGGGTGAGTACGGCTAGGGTGTCTGGTTCGGCAAAAAGCAGCAGTCCATCTTTGCGAATCG
>CALDSK010000032.1 GCA_937911865.1 uncultured Synechococcus sp. | reverse complement strand
CCAAATCAAGAAGACGCTAAAAAGGTCACAGAAGCGCTGATGAGGAAAAAATTAGCGGCCTGTATTCAACGTCACGATGTTCAGAGCACATACTGGTGGCAAGGAGAGATAGAAACTGACTGTGAAATCAGGCTGATGATCAAAACTCGCAAGTCTCTTTTTGAGAAAATATCTGCCGTGATTAAAGCTGAAGTAAGCTACGAGAATCCACAAATAGTCTCTGTTCCAATCGTTCAGGGCAGTCAAGATTATCTCAATTGGATAGACTCTGCCATCTCTTGATTCTTTTATTAATAGAATCTTCTCGCTGCTTACGGAACAATTTCTACAACGGTACCTCTAGTGACGAACTTATAAATTTCGTCTACGTCTTGATTCTTTAAGGAAATACAGCCCCACGTCCAGTTCGAGCGCGTATCGACTAATCCATCTGCGTCTGCGGGTACGCCGTGAATTCCGATCTGTCCACCAATAGTTGACAACAGACCAATTTCTCCAGCCGCTTTCGATTGAAAGTGTTTTTGCCAGGATGACGGTGTGGGGTAATCTAGCCAGATAAACTTTGACCACTCATCGTGTGGGTACAAATCGCGAATGCGAAAGATCCCTTCAGGCGTTTTGCGATCGCCTTCGATTCGCTTGTCCCCCACTGGGTCTGTGCCAAATACTGACTCATAAGATTTAATGGGCTCCAAGTCATAGAACACCGTTACGCGGTGCTGAGATTTTTTAATTAAAAGAGAGACTTTTTGAAGATCTATCTTTTCGTCTACTGTTTTTTCTCCTGATATCTTTTCTTCTAATATCTTGTCTTCTAGCAGAGCAGCTAAAGGCTTGCTCGAATTTAGATGTTGGCTTTCTGCCGTCCTTGGATGCTTCGGGAGTGGATCGCTACAGTGAGGCAAACACAGCACTGCCGGAATCTGTGCTAATGGCATAACAAGATCTAACCGGCTTAGTAAAACATATGCTGTCATCACACAGCCCATCATTAATACGCCAGTTAGCCATTGCTGCCGTGTAGTTTTCTTTGGTGCGACCGCGCTATTCTCTATCACGTATTTGCTCCACATCTACAGCCTGCTCAATTAAGATCTTGTCCGATCATGATTCGATGTCCATCTATGGTGCGTAGGCCAAACTCGCGCATTTCCCAGGGCTCACTGCGTAGCGGCTTAATGATTTCTACGTCATGAGAGAGTACGTTCTGGTATTCGGCGTCTACATCATTCACCACAAAATACTCAAAATAAGAGTGGTCTCCTAGCTCAAGCGCTGGAATGGCATCCGGGCAATGCCCAGCCATGATTCTACAGTAGTCTCTTACGTACATTCGCCAGCCTGGATCGCCTATTTCCTGTATTGAAAACCCTAGTACTTTCCGGTAAAAGTCACTTGATACTGAACGTAGTGTGAAAACTTGACTGAACCGCAGTCGGCATCTCCACAGTTGCATTCTTCAATTACTCTAAGATTGGGTATTTGAAGCTTGTATGTTTCTCTGTCTTCAGTGCTAAGAGTCTGCTCTTGAGTCAGTGCATCTTCAACCCAGTGACGTTCAATTTCAGTCAACTCTCTACGCATTGATAAATAAGTATTGCATAGCTAACTGCACCACCACTTCAATCAAGTTCATTATTCTATACCCCTTAGCACTCTTCTGCTTTGAGCTGCGGCGCTACTTGACGATAGATAGGTGGAGCGGGAACAACCGACTTGTTCACAGATCTCATTAATCGTCAGCTCACCAGCTTTAGCCAGTGCGATGGTGAAGCCTTTCAAGGGAATTGCCATCGCACTGGCTCTCATCCAGCGCCTTCGGACGGCCACCCATTTGACCACGCGCACGGGCCGCAGCTAACCACGCCATCGCTCGCTCTCTGATTATATTGCGCCTATATTCTGCCGTCGCGCCGATTGCAGAAAAGACTATCTTCCCTTGACGCGGTAGAGGTATCGAAGACATCTTGGATGCTGGGGAAGTTTGCACTCCGCTCCTTCAAACCCTCAACGACGCTCAGTAAATCACTTAAAGAGCGACCCAGCCGATCAAGCTTTCAGATAACAAGCGTGTCCTTCTTGCAGATTTAGTCAAGCGCTTTATCCAATCTAGGCCGCTCAGCCTCCGCACCGCTCACTCCGCGATCACTAAAAATCTTCTCGCAACCAACTTCTTTCAAAGCATCTGTTTGCAGCTCTAAATTTTGGTCAGCAGTCGCAACTCTGGCGTAGACTATTTTCGCAGTACTAAAACTCGTAAATCGCCTCTACTTCTGACACTTTGATTGTGATACAGATTTTGGTACACAAAAACAGTCCCAAAAGCGGCTTTTTTAGGGTTCGCTAGATAGTTCCAAAAACGGCATCCTGTTTTGACTTACCTCAAATGTTCTTTTGTTAAAAATTATCTGGGAAGGCGCGTAGAAGATGGAGTGTAGTCGGTTCTATACTCACCGCCTCAACATAGGCCGAGGTTAAGTAGGGGCGGTAAGATTCATCGCTAGAGAGGTAGACTTTGCCGTGAGCGATCGCAAGCGTCACTGCAAGGTTAAACACCCATCTTTCTGCGGTCTCTATTTCATCAGGGCTATTGCCTTGAGGCGAAACCAAATCCAAAATGATGCGGGTCAGCTCGGTTGTGTGTGAGATATTTTCGGCTAAGTAGAAGTACTTTTGAGGGTTCTTTAGCCATTGAAAAGCCATTGCCTGTTCTAAGACGATGGGGGCTGCGATGTCGTAGGTGCCGCCCATGATGACCACAGGGCTTTGGATATTGTTCATTCCGCCTTCTCCAAATAGATTGGTTAGCGGGGCAAACGCAATTACTAGGCCAACTCGGTCATCTTGAAGACTGCCATCTGTTAGCAGTTGAATGTTACCGGGAGAGGATTCTAGCTCTAATAATCTGCACTGAATCAAAAGGGCAACATTTGTTGTATCGGGTGTAAAGTCTGAATCTAAATCGCACTGTTGGTGTAACCGGGCTAAATCTACAGTGGCACCGGCTGCGCTTAGCGCCGTGTAGCCGCCAAAAGAGTACCCCATAAGGCCAACGTTTTCGAGCTGAAGACGGCCCTGAAACTCGGTATCGTTTTTGTGCTCAAGGGTATCGAGTAAGAACTGAATATCTAGGGGGCGATTGATGAATTCCATTGCCTCGAAAGATTCATGATTGAGGCCTTCGGCCAAGTCATCTCGATAGGTTTTGTTGCTGCCAATATGCTCTGGCACCGCGACGACAAATCCATTAGCGGCTAAACTACGCGCTAGCGTGACTGTGTCAGATTCGGTGCGAGTCTCGCCGTAGCCATGAGAGAAGATCATGACCGGAATAGAGCCTTCTATGGCATCGAAATTGTTAGGTAGGTATAGATCTGCTGGATAGGTGCGCGATCGCTCTTTGTCTTCTAAGGTCAGCGATCGCACCTCTACGGCAGAGGCATCGGCATCCGCTAATACAGGCAAGGCAGCATAATTAAAAGCAGATTCTGAATCGACATCTGAGGCAGCAACAGATTGAGATTGTTGGGTTGCGATCGCAATTAAACGGTCAGTGCTCTCAACATTGGTAACAACACCTTGATACAGCGCCAAGATTTTTGGCAAGTCCAGCCGAATTCCATCCGTAGGATAAAAGCGAATGATATTGATTAGCGAAAGTCCTTCTGGATCTGCGGCTGCTAGGGTGAGTGCTGCTCGCAGGGCCTGCCCGCCATTTTGACGTCCTGCGGTTTGTACCAATGCTCCCAGCGTCTCTAAAAAAAGTTCGCCAATCGGTGAATGTAGCCATTGAGAGAGCACAAATGGATCGCTAATTTGGGCAAAGGTACTCGATTCTAATGAGGGCACAGGGGTGCTCAGAATCGTTTGAAGCTGCTGCTGGCTTGATGGTGGTAAGTTACCCAGGTAGGGCATGAGCGACTCATCGAGTGTGCCATCTACGGCGAATGATTCTAAAGAGGCGGTCGGAATAACACGCCCAAAGAGATCGTAGTCAAGATAAATATTTTCGGCTGACTTTGCTGGTGAGCCGCCTGCTAAGCCCACAAAGCAACCGACAGCGGCTGCGGAAAAAAATGACTGGCTAAGGTTTGAACAGAGTCTGTTGACAAGCATAAGATTGGCCAAACTGTTGATTTGTGCGCAGAGAGAAAAAGCAGAGAAAGAACCAGAAAAGAACGTAAAGAAAAACCTAGAGAGAAAACCTAGAGAGAAAACCTAGAGAGTGCGCTTAAGAAACCACGCTACATGCTGTTCTTTTCCGTAGGTTGGAGCGGCTTTTGATTTCTCGCAAACGCCCAACGCAGCATAGGCGGAGCAACAAAGGTGGTGGCAATCACCATCAGCACAATAGCGACATTAACCGCGCCCGTGACCGCGCCCGTCGCGGCCCCCAACCCGGCAAATACCAGTCCCACTTCACCTCTAGGAACCATGCCGTTGCCAATCGCCAAACGGTTAACGCTGACTTTGGTAAAGACGACATATCCGGCGGCTAGTTTGGTCAAAATTGCCACAACTGTTAAAAATAGGGCAATCACTAGGCCCACTCTGCTCTCAGGGTTGGCAAAATTCAGCACGCTCAGATCGGTCTTGGCTCCAATCGTGACAAAGAATACCGTTGCAAACAGGGCAACTAGGGGATCACAAGCCTGTTCTAAGGCTTTGGTTGCTTTGGTATTTCCTAAAATGATGCCTGCGGCGAAGCAGCCAAGAATCTCTTCTAAACCAATTGCGCGGGCGATGAGTGCGACGATAGATAAGAAGAGAATTGCACCGATCAGGACACTGTAAGGATTTTTGAGTGAGGAGAGAAAGTTGATGTATCTAGGTCCAAAATATTTATTGAGCGCGATCGCACTCAACACAAAAATCGTCGCACTCACAATAATACTCAATACGCTAGAAACTTCGACAGTCCCATGCTCAGCAATACCTAACGCTACTGCCAGCACTGCAATGCCCAAAATATCGTCGAGAACCGCCGCCCCTAGAATAATTTTTCCTTCCTGGGTATTCAAAACCCCCATATCTTGCATAATGCGAGAGGTAATGCCGATACTGGTCGCCGTTAGCGCCGCCGCCGCAAAAATAGCCGGAACCGTTGCCAAGTTAAAGAGTGTTGTCAGGCCAAAAAAGCCAATTGCTAAAGGCAACACAACCCCGGCTACAGCTACGGTTGCAGCTTGAGGCCCAACTTTAATCAATTCCTTTAAATCAGCTTCTAGTCCGATTTTGAACAGCAACACCCCAACACCGACAGAAGCATACTCATTAGTCAGTATTCTGATTGGCCCGGAAAAAATCTCTTGCACTGTTGCCGGATCGCTACCAGAGATAGATTGAACCGCTGATACGAGCCAGGGCGCGACTTGCCCTCCATCAGCAAGCATCAACAGATTAAACCCCGAGACGCCAATCACAAAACCTGCAATCAGTTCGCCTAGCACAGCAGGCAACCCGATGCGGACACCCATTTCGCCAAACAGCTGAGCCGAGGTGAAAATGATGACGGTCACGAGCGTAATGGCAACCGCTAGCGCCTTGGTATAGGTTTCGCCTTCGGGGCCAGTTGCGATAGCCAGTAGGGTCAGGTCGTGGATGGGAAATGACGTAAAGAGAGAATGATTCATGATAAAAATGATAGAAAGGATTGTTATTTTGCGACGACAAAAGATTGTTGTAAGCAAGAATGACGAAAAACAAGAATGACAAAAAACGAGACTTACGAAGCGTCTGTAGCCGTTTTGGGTGTGAGCTGTAAATACAGCCCTGGAACCACCAACAAGGCAATCAGCGTGGCTGACACCAGGCCAAAGATAATGGCCATGCACAGCGGAAACCACTTGGCGTCGCTGAGCGCTAACGGAAACAAACCCACAACTGTAGTGATAGAGGTTGTGATAATCGGGCGGAGACGATCGCTAGCTCCCATCGCTGCTGCATGGCGGACATCAAACCCTTCTCGGCGCCGTTCGTTCATGGTATCTACCATCACAATGGCGTTGTTCACCACAATGCCTGTCAGAGAGATAATGCCAATCGCAGAGGGAAAAGAGAATGGCAGCCCTAGCAAAACGTAGCCAAAGATAGTGCCAATGAGTGCAAAAGGAATCGTCAGGATGATAATGACGGGCTGGGTGTAAGAGCCGAACTGAAGTACCAGCACAGCAAACACCAGAAAGATAGCCGCCGCGAGCATCAGACCTGCTGAGCCAAATGTTTCACTGCTGGTATCGGCATCACCACCAAAGCGATAGCGATAGCCCCTCGGCCAGCGATCAGGATTGTTCGCATCAGCCGGATCAAACTGCATCGCTTCTAGCTTGGGCGTCAGCTCGGTCAAAATTTTGCTGTCGTAGTAGCCTTCACCCGGAATCACTTTGGCTAGAACCGTGACACTTCTTTGCGTATTTCGATGGGTAATAGAAAGCGGAACAGCGTCTTCGACTAGCTCTAGTAGCGCATCGGCAGGTAAGACTTCTCCATCGGGCGCAATGAAACGCATCGTCGCAAATTCATCGAGCCGAGACGGCCCACCTACGTTGCCCTGCTGTGATGGCCATTGCGTACTCAGCCGAATTTCTAAATCTTCTTCTCCGCCGCCCACAGAAAAGTCACCAACCTCGTTGTCAATCATCAAGTAGCGGCCCTGCAAGCCGACGTCTTCTTGGGTGATTTCATAAAAGTCTAGCGCTTCTCTTTTGGGTACAAACTTGTAATCTTCGCGCAAGTTACCCAAATCATCTCGAACATCCATGGTGCCAGGAATTTCTCTCAGGGTTTGCTGTACCTGCGCAGACAGCTCTCTGAGCGTTTGTAGGTCATCGCCATAGAGTTCTATTTGGATCGGATCTTCACCGCCCCCCGTGCGCTCGTACTGAACCGCTAACACAGCGCCAGGATAGTCTCGTACGATGGTTTCGTTGAGTTCTGTTTGGAGTTCGCGGGCGTAGTTAAAAGAATCTTGCTTTCGCTGCGATCGCTCTGTAAAAATGGCAGATAGTCCGACAAAGTAATCGGCTTTCTCTGGCTTGAGTTCACTAGAAGCAACCATGTTGCTGCGCTGCCCTGTGAGCTTGACAACATTTTCAAAGACCCTAGTTCCGTCTGGATCGCTGTAGTTGCGAAGAAAATCACCGATGCGATCGCCCACTTCTTGCGATCGCGCTAACGTCGCTGCAGGCGGCAGCTCTACATTAATGCTCAGCTTTCGGCCTTCAGTATCTGGGAACAAAGCAGACGGCAGCGTGGTAAAAAGCACCATAGAACAGACAAACAAACCCACGGTTCCCAGTGTCCAAACTCTCGCAACGCGGCGGCTAGGGATTGTCACCTTCAAGCTCCATTGCGTAAATTGGGCAGAGACTTTTTGCGTCAGTCGGTCTATAAAACTCGTTGCATTTTGCTCACTATGACCCCTATCCAACAAAAACTTAGACAGCGGCACAACCACCAGCAAGGCAATGATGTAGCTAAGCACCAAACAACTAATCGCGCTAATCGGAATCAGGCGAACAAACTTACCCATCGTGCCCGAAATCGCCATCAATGGAGCCATCGCCAAAATCGTCGTCAGCTGCCCAGAGAACGAAGGCGCTGCGTAGGTTTTAACGGTTTTAATCGCTGCCTCAGAAAAGGTTAGCCCCTGAACATATAGGCCGTCGTGCATCCCCTCTAGCATCAGAATAAACACATCGACCAGCAGACCTAGCGCCAGAATCATCCCAATCATCACCATGGTGTTGAGGGTGTAGCCCATGATCCAGAGCACCAAAATAGCCCCTGCAAACGTCAGCGGAATCGCCAGTCCTGCAATTAACGCTTCTCTCCAGCTAAGGGCCACCAACAGAATCGCAAAGACACAGAGTGACGCTTGAAAGACATTGCTACCCAGATCGTTCAGCTCTGCGCGAATTTTGTCGGCGTCACTGCTGAGCACCTGGTATTCCATGCCGTGGGGCCATAGCTCAGGGTTCTCGCGGGCGGCTTCCATTGCGGCGATCGCATCATTTACCACCTGAGTGGTATCACTGCCAGGCACCTTCACCACATCCAGCGTCACCGTCGGCACAAAATCTGCCCCCTCCCAGCTAACCGCCGCCCGATTATCTTCTCGCTCTAGCCCCTGATAAACATCCGCCACCTCCGATAGCCGCACCACCCGGTTGTCATTGAGTCTTGCAACAGGTAGATTTTTAAGATCTTCAAGGGTACGAAAGCGACCATACAAGCGCACCTGCGCCCCAATATCATCATCTCGAACCAAATCCCAAGATGTATCAATATTGCTCCCTTCAATCGCGCTGCTCACCTGCGTCGCCGAAATTCCCAAAGACGTCAGGCGACTAGGCCGCATCTGCACATGCATCACATCTTCTCGCCTACCTGCGAGATTGACCTCTCGCACATTTTTTACCGACACTAGCTCTTCTTGCAGCGCTACAGCGGTTCGGCTCAAAAGAACAATATCAATGCCTTCGCCTGCCAGTGTCATCGACAAAACAGGTGCATCTTGCTGGGAAATCTGTTCAAAGTCCGGCTTTTCTCGGCCCGTACTCTCCAGTGGCAGCTCCGGTTCTGCGTCGTTTATTTTTCCACGCAGCTGTTGAATAGATTCTGCGACAGGTGATTCGGCCTTAAAAGAAACGTTAATGATTGAAAAAGAGTTAAAGCTGGCGCTGGTAAAATCATCCAACCCCTGAAGGCTTTTAATCTCTTCTTCTATTTTGTCGGTGACCTGATTTTCAATCGTTTCGGCATCGGTACCTGGCCAAACGGTTGTAATCATCGCCCGCGCAATCTTAATGTCAGGATCGCCCTCTTTTACCATGGCGAAATAACCCATCAGGCCGCCCGCCATCAGCATAAAGCACAGGAGAATACCAAAGATTTGACGGGTAAAAAAGAAGCTCATCCAGCCGGGAACATCTGCCGACGGTTTAGCTGGGCTATTCTCTAAATCTGGAATCGGCTGGGATACCTCCTGAATAGTCACTGCCCTGCCTCCTGATTCACAATCTCCACAGGCGTGCCATCCACCAGGCGATTTTGGCCTTCCGTCACAATCAATTCATCCGCCGCGACGCCAGAAACAATCTCAACCCCGTTTAGACTTTCTATCCCTAGTGTCACCTCACGGCGCTGCACTATCCCAGTCTCTTCATTCACCACAAAGACATAGTTACGCTGGTCTCTAGCCAGCACAGACCCTAGAGGAACCACCACCGCATCTGCCGCCGCTGCCGTTTCAATCCAAACGTAAACGCGCCCACCGACCTTAAGATTTCTTACCTGCTGAAAATCTCGAATGCTCACTTTAGTGCCGCGTCCTTCTGGCGTTTGCGAAGGGCTAATCGCAAATACACTACCCTCGGATCCCCGTTCCTTCGCAATCTCCAAAAGATCTGATTGGCTCGCACCAGCGGCCTGCGCCGCACTCACGGCTTCTTCCAAAACAACATAGGCTTTTTGCCCGGCGCGTACGGCATTCGCTTCATCACTCTGAATTTCTAGCTCCACCTCATAGGTCGAAGGATCTACCACCACAATAGGGGCTGTTTCTGTGACGTTTTGCGAGCTGCTCGTATCGAGATATTGGGTATTCCAATATTCACCCTCTTGAATGTTGATATAGGCAACCACGCCGTCAATGGGTGAAACGAGCTGCGTATCTTCAAGATCAACAGAAGACTGTGTCTTTTGAGCTTGAGCTGCGGAAATAGAAGCCTCGGCGACTTGAATATCGTTTTCAGCCGAGCGGACTTCTTGCTGGGCAACGGCCACAGCCGCACTAGATTGGTCTACTCGATTACGGTAAATGTCGCGATCGCTCTGCGCAACGGCTCCTTCTTCAACCAGCGTCTGATACCGTTGATATTCTGTTTCGGCTAGGCCTAAGTCGGATTGCGCCTTGGCCAAATTTGCCTGCGTCTGCACTAACGCGGCTCTAGCTTGTTCTTTCCGGTTAATCGCGACCTCAATGTCGGCTTGACTCGTATCAATTCCCGACGCTTGTCTGCGGTCGTCAATGGTCGCTAGCAAATCGCCCCGTGCGACAAAATCACCTTCCTTTAGCGGTGTCGCATTGTTTTTTGCCACGTAGGTAATGTTGCCGCTCGCATAAAAGTTCAGCACCCGTAGCTGCACCGGCAAAGAGATACCTTCGTCAAAGGTCCATCCCTGGGCCAATCCTTTTTTAGCATGGGTTACACGCACCGGCAGACGGACCGGATTGCTGATAAGTTCGGATGTTTCCTCATCGGGAGGAGAGACAATACCCTGATAAATTTTCCAACCAGCCACACCTGAAAGGCCCACAAGGGCTAACAAGATTAATAGCCGTCGAGTTTTCTTATTGTTGATTAACAGACCTATTTTGTTAGTCGGCTTATCAGCGGACTTTTCATCGGAAGCTTCAGTCGGAACTTCAGTTAGAGCCTTGTCTGGAAATTTAGAAAAGATAGTAATCGGTAGCATGTCGAAAGACTCCATTTTTCAATGTAGAAAGGTCAAAGGATCTTCTCTTTACGCTGCAATTGCTGTCGCCGCATTAGGAATAGGCAGGAGGACTAGGCAGACTACGCAAATTCTGAAAATTAGAGGTTTGGTTTGTCATGGATCTTGTTTGCAATGGTGAATACAAAACATGAAGCCATTGGATATCGATACCAAGTGTTCCTATGTTCAGCTACAATGTGAGCCAGGCTCATGTTTTGATAATATGAGCTCAGTTCATGTTTGTCAACACGTATCGAAGATAACTGCAGAATACGCAGAGTCCACCGGCGCTCTCCGTTGTCAGAAGGTGGCGTAAGCCCAAACAGGCCCGTAGTTTGAAGCGAGTAAATCGGATGCTAGATGTCGCAGAGGCCGCATTTGTTGAACGCGGCTATGCTGCTGTCACCACAAAAGAAATTGCGGCTGCTGCTGAGGTCCCGATTGGCACGCTGTATCAGTTCTTTCCTGATAAGGGGGCAATTTTGCAAGCCTTAGCAGAGCGTTATACAGACTTGTTAGATCAGCAGCTACAGCACTTTGCAACAGAAGCTATGCTGTCTCTGCCTCTCAAATCTTATGTAGAGCAGTTCATTGAGAGCATCGACCGCTTTTTTCAAGATACGCCCGGATATCAGGCTGTCTTTGCTGAAATTACAACAGTGATGCCAGAAACTGATGAGGCCGGTGATCAGCAATTGATTCAAACGTTCACCAGAATACTGCCTAAGCTCAACGACCATTTGAGTGCTGAGGACTGTGAGGCCATCTCATTTGTCATGGTTAAAGCGATAGGCAATTTAGTTTGGCGTGCGTCGGGGCAAGAACCAAAATTCAGACAACGTTTAGTAAAAGAAACGCAACAGCTTGCTTTCAATTATTTGTCACCTTATCTATTAGCAGCCGCAGGATAGCAGGCAAGTATTCTTCGGTGATAAGGTTAACTAGGCACGGTTGAGCAGAGACGGAACAGCACTGAGTCGCCAAAATATAGGTTGGTCGCTGGCTGCTAGGCTAGGAGCGATCAACTCCCTCCCTTGCCTCTCATGGATTGCCCTCACTGTCACTGGCCACGTGTCTCATCACTTCAGCGAAAAACAACCTGGGTTATGACATGTTTCAGTGTAAGCAGTGTCGTCGGACCTTCAATGAGCGCACGGTCACACCGTTCAATTTTATTGAAGTCCCCACAGACATCATTTTTCAAAGACTGTTCTGCCGCGTCAGTAAAACATATGCTGTCATCACACAGCCCATAATTAATACGCCAGTTAGCCATCGCTGCTGTGTAGTCTGCTTTGACGCGATCGCGCTATTCTCTATCACACATTTGCTCCACATCTGCAGCCTGCTCAATCAAGATCTTGCCCAATCATGATTCGATGTCCATCTACGGTGCGTAGGCCAAACTCGCGCATTCCCCAAGGTTCACTGCGTAGCGGCTTAATGATTTCTACGTCATGAGAGAGTACGTTCTGGTATTCGGCGTCTACATCATTCACCACAAAATACTCAAAATAAGAGTGGTCTCCTAGCTCAAGCGCTGGAATGGCATCCGGGCAATGCCCAGCCATGATTCTACAGTAGTCTCTTACGTACATTCGCCAGCCTGGATCGCCTATTTCCTGTATTGAAAACCCTAGTACTTTCCGGTAAAAGTCACTTGATATTTCCAGGTCGGGAACTGCTAATACAAAGAGCGATCGCTGAATCATGGAGGCATTCCTACTTATGATTTGTTAGCTATGCGTTAGAGATTTCAGTAGCATACGAAATCTCTAACGTGTGAGTTTAGTGGTCAGTGAGTTCCTTAAACATCACCAAAGCATTGGTAAAGCCTTGCTGTGGATGATTAAAGGCGCCGGGCAAAGTTCCGATGGTTGAAAATCCTAGCTTTTGCCACAGGTGAATTGCAGCCTTGTTTGTGGCAACTACAAGGTTAAACTGCATAGCCCTAAATCCTAGTTGTTTGGCGGCTTGCTGCGAATGCGCACACATTAACGTTGCAATCCCTTGTCCTCTAGCTGCTGCTCCAACAACATAGCCACAGTTGCACACATGTGCCCCTAGCTGAGGCTGATTAGGTTTGATGTAGTAGGTTCCCAGCAGCGTATCTTCCCCGTCAACGGCTACGTATGTTGTCTTTGGTCGATCTACCCAGACGTTGTGAGCTTCTGCTTCGGAGATATCGGGTGAAAAGGCGTAGGTCTCTCCGGCTCGAAATACCGGCTCCAATATTGACCAAACATGAGGCCAATCGACAGATTCAAAGCGTCGAATGGTAACCATGGGCGCTATACCTCAAATCAAACAATCTAAGTATACGTGGAGAGCTGGGTACTCTAGCTGCACATGGTAGCTACACATGGTGTGGTTCGAGGAAGAGAACAGCAATGAAGCAGCCAAGCTTTTTTCTGGTTGGGGCACCTAAATGTGGAACAACCGCACTCTGTAAATATCTCAATCAGCACCCTGAGATTTTTATCTCTCAGCCAAAAGAACTCTATTATTTTGACGCTGATTTTAAGACAAAAAAATACGCTAATTCTCTAGACGAATACCTCGCTAAGTTTGCCGCGGGGGACGGCAAGATTTGTGGTGAAGGGAGCACAACTTATCTCTATTCGAAGGTTGCCGCTAAAAATATATATCGCTTCAACCCAGAGGCCAAAATTATTGTTATGCTTCGTAATCCGCTGACGGTGATGCATTCTTTTCACTCTCAGCTGCTGTTCAATGGCTCTAGTGAAACGGTTCAAGATTTTGCGATCGCAATCGAACTAGAAGCAGAACGGAAGCTAGGCCACCATATCCCAAAAAGGTGCCAAACCCCTGAGCTGCTGTTGTACCGTGAGGTGGTTCGCTTTGCTGAGCAGATTGAACGATATTTCACTGTGTTTGGAAAAGAACAGGTCAAGATCGTGATATTTGATGACTTCCAAGCAGAAACGGCTACCGTGTATCGAGAGATTCTTGAGTTTGTTGGTGCTGACTCTACCTTTGAAACGAGCTTTGTCAGAATCAACGCCAACAAAAAGGCGCGTAGCTCTGTTTTACAGTCACTGCTGAAGTATCCACCTGCTAAGCTACTTCAGCTAGGCAAATATCTGTTACCCGTTCCTCAGTCTTGGCGACGTCGCGCTTTAGAGCAAGCAAAAGCCAGGCTGACGCAGCTGAACACTCAAACGGTGTCTCGTTCGCCCATAGATCGTCAGCTGCGTCAGCGCCTTGTAAAAGACCTTCAGCTAGATATCCAAAAATTAGAGTGTTTGCTAGGGCGAGACCTGAGCGCCTGGTACTCGGAAGAGGGCGCTACGACTTCAGACCTTGAGTCCGACATTCATCACGGTGCTTGATCGCTGCTGCCAGGTCTGTTTAAGGGTGTCTAAGAAGGCGAATACCGGTGGGGTTTGCAGCGCGTCCGCTAGGGTAATGACGCCGATGACTCGCTGTAAGGGGGCCGGCAACGTGCAGATGGCGACATCTTCGGGAATCGGCTCTGCGGCCAGCTTGGCAATAATTGTTATTCCCAGCCCTCGGCGAACCATACTGACGACCGTTGAGTCTTCTTTGACTTCGTAGGCGGGTCTGATCGATTGACCATGCCGTAGCAGGTACTGGTCTACGTTGTAGCGGCAGCCATCGTCTGGTAAGGGCAAAATGAGCGGAAATGCCGATAGCTGCTCCCAGCTCAGTGGCTCATCGCCTTCAGGTGCCTTTGCTTTGGGCAGTAGGGCTATGTAATCATCGCGAAATAGCTCCCAGGCATCAAACGCCTCGTTGACAGGCAGATAGGTGAAGCCGATATCTGCTTCCCCACGCCGTAAAATTTCTTCTGCTCCGCGCACGTCGTTGCCTTCCCCGATGGAGACGCTGATGCCAGGATACTGCTGTCTAAACTCTTCAATGACGACGGGTAATATGTGCGTTGCCACGCTGCGAAAACCCACAACGCGTACCAGGCCAGCCTCTAGTCCTTTCGCATCCTGCGCCTTTTGGCCAATCTTTTTGAGATGCGAAAGCATCGTTGTCGCTTCTCGGGTGATTTGTTCCCCTACAGGGGTGAGAACTGCACCCTGCCGGCCTCGGCTGAGCAGGCTAACGCCCAGCTCTTCTTCTAATGTGGCGATCGCATGACTTACCGCCGACTGTGATAGGTCCATCTGAGAAGCTGCGTCGCTGAAGGTGCCTGTCTGTGCGATCGCCACCAGCGCCCGCAGCTGAGATAGCTTAATCCGATTGACATTAATCTCTGCCATACAGTCTTCTACAGAACCCGACACCTCATTATCTTTAGGGTAAGTCACAATACCCTTCATAGACGTATCTGAATATTACAGTTCTAGAGATTACAGCTTCGAACGTGACATGCGTCTATGACATGAGTCCTGACGGGGGCAGCCCTACGCTTTATGGGACGTGTGGGAATGGGGAGTATGGGAATGGGAAGTGTGGGAAGATTTTGGCTGCGATCGCGGCAGCGCAATGACAAACTGTGTCCCTTGCCCAAGCTCACTACTGACTGAGAGCATGCCTCCGTGTTTTTCAGTCACTATCTGGTAGCTAATCGAGAGTCCCATTCCCGTCCCTTTGCCGATTGCTTTTGTCGTAAAGAAAGGATCGAAGATATGACTTTGAACAGCCTCAGGCATACCTGGCCCATTGTCAGTGATGGTGACAATGGCGTGCTTGTCGTCTGTGCGGGTGGTAATCGTAATTTTGGGTTGGTCGGTTTGCTCTAGCGCATCAATAGCATTGGCCAAAATATTCATTATGACCTGGTTAAGCTGACTCGGGTAGCATTCTACCGGCCCAGACAGCTGGTAGTTTTTAATGACTTCAACAGGCTTTTGTTTGGCATTGGCCTTCAGCTTATGGCTTAAGATAATCAGCGTACTGTCAATACCGGCATGCAGGTCTACACTCTTGACTTCGGCCTCGTCTAGCCGTGAAAAATTGCGTAGCGATAGAACAATTTCTCGAATGCGCTGAGTGCCAATTTTCATAGATCCCAATAGCTCTAGAAAATCTTTTTGAATGAATTCAAAGTCCAGCTCTTCTAGCATGTCCGCTAGCGCTTCAGAAGGCTGCGGATACTCTTTCTGGTAGAGCGCGATCAGATCTAGCAGCTCAATGGCGTAGCCACAGGCTGGCTTGATGTTGGCATGAATAAAGTTCACCGGATTGTTGATTTCGTGGGCAACGCCTGCCACCATTTGGCCCAGGCTAGACATTTTTTCACTTTGAACAATTTGTGCCTGGGTTCGTTTGAGTTCTGCGATCGCGGTTGATAGCTGTTGAGTTTGTTCTGCTTGCCGCTGGCCGTACTCTTCTAGCTCGATCGCCGTTAGCTTTAGCTTTGTAATGTTAGTCGTGGTGCCTACGACTCGGTACACCTGTCCTGATTGATCTTGAATCGGGTTGAGTTTGGTTGCCCACCAAGTCGGCTTTCCCTCAATTGTAATGACTTCTTCATAGTGAATGGGCTGTCTTTGCTGAGCGCACCGTAAGAAGTTTTGTAGCGTCTTTTCGCCGTGGTCTGCGCCAAGAACCTCTACAGGAGTTCGTCCTAAAACAGCTTCTGCGCTCAGTCCAGTTGCCTGTTCACAGGTTGGGTTCCAGCCAGAACAGCGGGCCTGCCCGCCGTCGTCCTCATTGCTAATATCCCAGGCGAAAATGACAATGTCTGCGCCGCTATAAATACTGCTTAAAAACTGTTCGCGATCGCGCAGCTGGGCTTCTGCCGCTTTTTCATCGCTAATGTCTCTCGCAATCGTAGACATATACTTCAGCGCGCCCGAATCATCCTTATGCGCAATCATCACCTGTGAAACAGGAAACGCTTGCCCCTCGCAATTCAAGAATACAGATTCTCCTTTCCAGCTGCCTTTCTCTATGATCTGAGGTATGACAGTTTCTTGAAAGATTGCCCGCTCTTGAGGCGGAAAAACCTCGGTCACGTGAAAGTCTCCACCAGAGCGCCCTATCAGCTTTTGGCCTGCCGTATTGAGGTATAGGCTATTGCCCTGTGCATCTGCAATGCCCACTAAATCAGGCGTTGCTTCTAGAATAGCGAGCAGGCGATCTTGATCTTTTTGAATTTTTTGGTGCTTGCTGATGTTGTGAATGCAGGCCATTACTCGAACTTGACCACTCAAGGTTATTTTTCTCAGCGAGACTTCTAGATCTAACCTGGCACCGTCAGAAAGGCGTTTGGCTGGCCAGTTAACATTAACGGGCTTGCCCGCTAGCGCCTGTTCCCACAGCTCTGGTATCAGATGCACCGGGCTCTCTGCAACGGCATACTCACGGTCAATGCTATAGCGCAGCGCCTCCTCTCGGCTGATCTGGTGTATTTTGAGCACGGTCTCATTCACGTCTAAAATCTTGCCGTCTACGTCGTGAATGAAGATCGCTTCTTGAGCATTATCGATAATGGTACGAGCGTCTTGGAATGCCGCTTTTAGCTGCGCTTCGGTTTGCCGAGTTTCCGTTATCTCCGTCGCCTTAATTAACAGCTGATAGACAGCGGTCGCTCTATTTTTTATCGGTGTAATGGTTATCTGCCACGTAGCTGGTGATGAAGGCTCTTCTGCCAATTGTTCAAGCTCGAAGCTGACCGAATGACCTGACTGGACGCATTGCCTACAGGCTGTATGGAAAGGCTCAGTGCTATCTGCTGATAACACATCTGCTAGAAGCTGACCCTGCGGTGCTGTAAGCGTTGCTCCCGGTGAGAAGAGAGAGGATTGTGCGATCGCTCTATTCACATCCAAAACGCGAAAATTTTCACTGCCTTCTACTACTGTCAATACCGCTCGCTCCGTACCCTCTCCTTCCCACAGCGCCTGCCACAGTGCCGGATCGATGGCTGATAGAAGATCGCCAGAATCTGAGTCTGGTTGCTGTTGAATGTCTGAGGGCAGAGGCAGAACCATATTTGCTTGTGGAAAATCGCTAAAATAGCTGAGAGTAGTGCCCCTATCTTTCCCTCTGTCGGCTCAATTAAATCAATTTGGCTTGAATTGTCCATACGCTGCTCAGCCTTTGATGATAAGTTTTCATTGCGCTTGTTATATTGCCTTCAGCTATGCCTTTGATCACTGTTCGCCCTGAAGGGCTTTACTGCGAAGCCGGTAATTTCTATATCGATCCCTGGAAGCCTGTCGACACTGCGCTGATTACCCACGCCCACGCCGACCACGCCTACAGCGGCCATCAAGCCTACTATGCGACTGCTATTTCCGAAGGCATTCTCCGCCGCCGCCTAGGTAAAGAAATCAACCTCAGCGGCGTCGGCTATGGCGACAAAATCAAGCTGGGCAATACCTGGGTTTCCTTTCATTCGGCTGGCCACGTTCTTGGCTCTGCCCAGGTTCGCGTAGAGCACAAGGATGAAGTCTGGGTGGCCTCCGGCGACTACAAGCGCGATTTAGATCCTTCCTGTGCGCCTTTCGAAGTCGTTGAATGCGATGCTTTTATTACTGAGGCAACCTTTGGCCTGCCAATTTATCACTGGGATGGGGGCGAAGTCACCGCCGAGCAAATCTATAGCTGGTGGCAAAACGACCCAACTCGCCCCTCGCTGCTTTTTTGCTACGCCTTTGGTAAATCTCAAAGGGTGCTTGCTGAGCTGACCAAATTTACCGATAAAACGGTCTATCTTCATGGCGCGGTTCACAACCTGACTGAAATTTACCGGGACGTCGGCGTAGAGATGGTGCCGACAGTTCCTGTCTCACAAATGGAAAAATCGTACAGGTTCACTGGCGATCTGATCATTGCCCCGCCTTCTGGCCATCGCTCTAGCTGGATGAAACGATTTAAGCGTCCGCAAACGGCCTTTGCCTCTGGCTGGATGGCGGTACGTGGCAATCGTCGCAGACGCGGCTACGAAAGAGGGTTTGTGCTTTCAGATCATGCCGATTGGCCAGGACTCATTAAGACAGTAGAACAAACCAAAGCAAAAAAGATATACGTGACCCATGGGCAAAATGATGTGCTTGCCCGTTACCTGAATGAGAAGATGACCGTAGATGCTAGCCCGTTAGAAACCCTTTTTGAAGGTGAGAAAGGAGATACCGTTGATGTGTAATTTACGGCTATTGATAGATTTATGGGGCGCGGGTTGGTAAGGTTTGTTCTGCGATACTCTGAAAGAGTGGCCCTGCGATCGCGCTAAACTTCAGAAGACGTCTCCTCTTCGATTGCTTTGTCGTAAGCGCCGATTCCCTCAATAGAGGTAAGGAAGGAGTTTCCAAGTTTTGCTGACATATTCATCAAACTCGTCTCCAAATGTCGTCGTTAACATCTGTTCTTCTACGCGAATGCGATAGGCTTTAGCCGTCATCTCAATTGCTACCGATACGACTAGTACAAGCCAGTTCATAAGCGCTAGTCCCGCACCAATGCTTAGTAGAAAGGTTCCTAAATAGCCTGGATGCCGAACCACGCTGTAAGGGGCTTTGTCGATAATTTTTTGGTCGGCTACGGTTTGTAGCGTTCTGGTGTAGAACTCTCCTAATACCCTTGCCGCCCAATATCTGAGGGATAGTCCGCAAACCATAATGATGAGTCCTAGATAAGCGATCGCAGTGCTGTCCCAATACACACCCTGATTACGATTCAGCAAAGGCGCTGCGATCACTAATAACAGCCCAATCCCTCCACTGATTCCCAGTAGCTTTGAGCTGCCAGCGTCAGACTCGGACGGTTTCAGGCTGAGGGCAGCGCTGCCTTTTCTAAGCGATCGCTCCACCACAAAATAGCTGGCAATCAAACTGTATGCGAGAACAGTGGTTAGCATTCTCTAATCTGTTGTTTTTAGTCTGTTTCTTTTTAGTCTGTTATCTTTTGATCGCTGACCAGCGTAGAGTCTACCCAAACACCGCGACTGTCGTAGTGACGAATAAAGCGATGCCGTATGCCTTGTGAACTCAGCCAGCCCGCTTCTATCCGAAAGGCAGCGTTCTGCTTGATCTCTTTTGGGAGTAAGCAGTAAGCGCCGTTGGGCAAAAGCATCAGCTGATAGTCCAATGGTTCATCTTTTACCGAACTGAGCTGAATGACGTTTTCTGAGGCCAGCGTATCTTGCAGAGTATTCTCTACAAAAAGCGTGTGGTGACTGCTCCCAAATTGTTCTTCGCAAAACAGCGCTGTTCCATTAGAAAACTGCCACGCGCTGCGGCCAGCTGTCGTCATCTCTCCGGTGGACTGAATGGCCTCTACTGTTCCTGTCCACTGCCCTAGCAGCTGCTCTGCGGTTAGCGTGCTTTCGGTAAGCTGAGTTCCATCTGTCTGCGTTTCGCAAATCAGCGTGACGTAGTCGATTTGGCTGGTGTAGTGACTGGTGCCCTGATACATGATCACGTAACGCACGCGTCGGTCGCCGACCTTTAGCGAAACTTCTGTACCAAACTGCCCAAACGACGACCACTGTGCCGAGCCTTGAGCGAATGAGCCGTCTTCAAAGAAATAGACGTAGGGCGCAGGGCCGGGCGCGGTAAAGGTTAGCTGGTTAACTTTTTCTGCTTCGTCTGCTGGAAACCGCTTGAGCGTTAGTGTCATCGTCTGGTCCACGGCAGTTTCTTCTAGCGTCAGTACGCTCGGTGTGTCTTTGAGCTGCTTGCCCGTAGGTGAAAATTGAACAAACGAACCGTGCCAGGTACCAATATTTTGCCGAATGCAGTCCCACTGCGAGTGTTTTGATGACGATTGTTTCGATGACATATTGTTTACCAGGTTGCTTTGCAGTCGCGATACGCTCACAATACGGGGCCTGTGACTGCGGTGGTAACAGACTCAGTCTGTTCTTCAGCTGTTTTGAGCGGCGATCGCACCGATAGATAGAAGATCACCCCTAGTAGTGGCACGAATGCGGCTGCCTTGAACAAAGCCGGATTGTGCATGTCACGCTTGGCCATGTCGCTTTTAACCAGCGGGCTAACGACAGCGCACAGCAAACAAAAGTCCAGGCTCATGACGTGAATAAACTGGCTGGTTTGCCACTGCTGGGCAAAGTCGCTCCAGTCGCCTTTGAGCAGTCCGTAGCCCAGTAGGATGAGGCTGACGAGCGCGATCGCACGGCCGGTCCAAACTGAGTCAACTACGCTCAACAGCTTTGTTTTTGGCCCTTCGAAGGTATCGTTGGCCTCTCGTAGGGCTAAGTACGGTAGCAGCGCAAACGCACCGACCCCAAAGCTGAAGGTGATAAACGGCCAGGCTGTGAGCTTTTGCCCAGCGCCGTCTATCAAGGCCAGGCAGGCGTAAATTATTGGCCAGATACCCATCAGATTAAAGAGCGCTATCACCACAGGGTTGATGTCATCCCACTGTCCGGTCGATAGCTTGGCAATCAGCTCAAACGTATCGGGCTGCTGTGGAGGTGCTAGCGTAAATGCGTAGATGCCAAACCCTAGCCACAGCAGTGCAAAACCTATCTTTCTAACCATTGAGCATCGGCCTCTAGATACAGAATCAGGAAGGAAACCATTTAATATCTGCTGTAGTTTTTAAAGTTTTGAGTGTCTATGTAAACAAGTGAAATCATAGACACTCAACTCATTATCTACAGATTATCTTAATAATCGGACAGTTTAGTCTGTCTGCAACTATCTGACTTTATTGAGCTAAAAGATAGCTCTATTGGGGCTGAGCTTATGCGATCGCAAGATATTTTACGACTGTACGAAGAGGGATGTAGAGATTTTGTTGGCCTCTCTCTCGTGGGGCTGAATCTAAGCGGTCGTATTTTGGTCGATGCCAACTTTTCTAGATCTGACTTAACAGGTGCGAACTTCAGCCGAACTTTCTTGACCAATGCCAACTTCTCGAACGCATCGTTGAGCCAAGCTAACCTGCAGTTTGCTAAGCTCAGCGACGCCTGTTTAGAATCGGCCACGTTGACGAAAGCCAATTTCCAAGGTGCCTTCGGTGTCAGAGCAAATCTTGCTGCTGCCAGGCTTAGCGGTGCTCATCTGGCGCATATTAACCTACGCTCTGCACGGCTATCGCAGGCTAACTGTCGCGGCGTGAATCTGGTAGGTGCCAATTTGCGCAACGCTGATCTGAGCGAGGGAAACTTTGCCTGGTCGAATATGAGCGGCGTGCGATTGGTCGGCGCTACCCTCACGCAGGCAACCTTGACCGATGTGCGTTTTGAAAAAGCGCTGCTCAACGGCCTAGATTTTAGCCATAGGGCACTCAGCGGTATTTCCTTTGTAGAAGCAAGGCTTAAAGGTGCCAACTTTCAAAGCGCAGACCTGACGGCTGCTAACTTTCAACATGCCAGCTTACAAAACAGCAGCTTCAAGTGGGCCAAGCTCGCTGGTGCTAATTTTGCTCACGCTCACCTGCACAAAGCCAAATTCTCTCAGGCCGACCTGCGCCGGGTAGATTCGACCGATGTGAACTGGAAAGACGCTGAGCTGACCGATGCTTATCAAGAAGAGCTGGGCATTGCCTACCAGCAGTTTGTAACCGCCTAATTGGCTTGTGGAGTACTGGCTTGTGGAGTACTGGCTTGTTGCGTGCTGGCTTTCTTGCGGCGTTAGCGCATGAGTCTAAAATTTTGCGGCTGCTAGCGTTTCATCGTCGTACTTATAGCGACTGCTGCGGTCAGTAATGCCGTACAGATTGAAGGAAATGGTGGGTTCGTCGCCCATAGGCGCTACCCGGTGCACGGCGTTACTGGTAAAGCCAATGATGTCGCCAGGGTAGAGAATCTGCTCCCCTACTTCTGTAATGGTTTTCGGATCGTCTGCGGCCTGCTTCCAGAAGATGTTTTTTTCCTGCCCGCCCACCATGGCTACAATGCCCCAAGTCGCATGGTTATGAATTTTTGATTGGGTGCCGGGTGCCCAAGCTACCATTTGCACCGTAAGCGGATACTCATGCTCCCGATACAGAAAGTTGACGGACCAGCCTGTCTTTTCACTGGGTGGCTTGTGTTCTAATTGCAGCCAGTAGGAGCTAATCAACAGCTTGCGTACTAGGGGCACTAAGGCTTGGACACGTTTGGCATCGTCTGGCTCACGCGCCAGAATATCTTCCATTTCAGTCAGGAAGCGATACATGCGGTAGGTGCGTTCGGGAGGTTCTGTTTCTACGGTGCCAAACGCTGTGCAAGTACCATCGTCAGTGACTAGCCAATTTTTCATGGTGGATCTTTACGGAAAAAGGGGACGCTTGATGACTCGTTGGGCCTAGTTTTGATGACTCTTTGAATCTACCTTGAATCTTGAGCTTTGAATTTTGAACTCATACATTTTACAGTGCCGATGAATAGACGATTCGCAAAAGACGATCAGCTCCTGCCGTTCAGCTCCTGTCGTTAACTGCCTCAAGAGAAACAACTATGTCAAAAATATGCATACCCAGACTGCTAAGCGGTGGGCTCTTGCTGGTGTTAGTTGGCCTGATAGCCGGGTGCGCAGAGGACGTGATTGGTCAGGGCGAAACCCCGGCAGAGCCGATTACCCAGGCAGAATGCGAAGCACAATCAGGCTTTGCTTTTGTTGAGGGCGGTGATTTTATTCGCGGTAGCGATCGCACCGAACGCGACTATGCCTATCGTATTACCGCCGAAGGCTTTGCGAAGTCTCCTGCTGAGGTTGCCGAGGCTGAAGCAGGCTATCGCAGAAATGGCTGGTTTGATCGCGAGCCACCGCAACAAACGCAACGTCTCCCTGCTTTTTGCATGAGTGAAAACCTGATTACCAATGCAGACTATCAACTGTTTGTGCGAGCAACCGGTCATTCTGAACCGGGTATATCGGCAACAGACTATCAGACCCAAGGCTTTTTGGTACATGACTACAGTGAGGTAGAACCTTATTTGTGGCAGGGCGAGCAGTATCCAGCAGGAAAGAATCTGCATCCGGTGGTTTTAGTGTCTTATGAAGATGCGCTGGCCTATATTGATTGGCGATCGCAACAAGATGGTGTTACCTACCGACTGCCGACGACTGCCGAATGGGAAAAAGCGGCTAGAGGCACAGACGGACGCTATTTCCCCTGGGGTAATGAATGGCAAGATGACGCGACTAACTGGGCAAACAATGGGCCGTATGGTATAAGTGCGATCGCGACTTACCCAGCCAGTCGCAGTCCCTACGGCATCGAGGATATGGCCGGTAACGTCTTTGAATACACCAGCACACTGGTCACTAAATCTAATGGGAACCAAGAAGTACTGCTAAAGGGATGCGGCTGGGATGACTACCCTGGCTTTTGCCGAGCGGCCTATGAACACGATCGTCCGACCGATGCCAAGCATATTCTGTTCGGCTTTAGGCTGATCTTAGACCCATAGCCTAAACTAAAATCAACTCTGGTATCGATTTTCTTTAGCCGACAGGGACTTCTATGGTTAACTCGCTACCCTCTCCATCAAGTTCGAAAGCAAGCTCAAAAATACTTGTTGAATTGCAGCGCTTGATAGAGGTTATTGCTCAGCTACGTCACCCAGAAAGCGGATGCCCGTGGGACTTAGCCCAAACGCCTGATTCGCTGACGCCCTATGTGATTGAAGAAGCTTACGAGGTAGTTGATGCGATTAAGCACGGCACCACGAAAGATGTTGAAGAAGAACTAGGTGATTTATTGTTGCAAATTGTTCTTCAAGCTCAAGTCTTTAAAGAGAAAGGAGACTTTGATTTGGGCGATATTGCCAGGGGCATTACTGAAAAGATGATTCGGCGTCATCCTCATGTGTTTGGTGATGTTACCGCTGAGACGCCCGATGCGGTGAACGCAAATTGGGAGCAAATAAAGGCGGCAGAGAAAGCCCAAAAAAATGCACAAAAAGGTGAGAACAGCGATCGCTTGAACACACTATCTCCGAAGTTGAAAAGCTATGCTCAGTCCATGCCGCCGCTATTGGGTGCGATGAAAATATCGAGGAAAGCGGCGAAGGCTGGCTTTGAGTGGGAGAATTTGGAAGAAGTTTGGGAGAAGGTAGAAGAAGAGATTGCTGAATTGAAAGCTGCGATCGCCCACGAACCCAAAGAAAATCAAGAAGGCGAGCTAGGAGACGTGTTTTTCTCTTTAATTCAAATCGCCCGGTGGCAATCGTTAGATCCGGCGGCGGCGCTAAAGGGGACTAGCAACAGATTTGTAAAGCGGTTTGAAAAAGTTGAGGCGCAGGCCGATAAAGCCCTCAGTGACTACAGCATTGAAGAGCTAGAAGCCTTCTGGCAGAAGGCAAAACAGCAGATTGCCCAGTCAAAGAAAGGATGATCTAAGCGACTAGAATGCATGGCATCGTGTGAGCCGTTTTTATGTGCGCCATTCTTTATGTGAGCCGTTTTTAGGTGAGTCTTCCTTTGTTTAAGTCAGGGCTTACCTGTAGCCGAATGGCGATCGCCGTAATGTTGTCATGGCCGTTAACTTCGTTGCTTAGCTGCACCAGCTTGTTTACCCCCGTAGAAAGCGGTATCTTCTCTCTCAACATCGGATCAATATGGCTTTCTAAATAGTCTTCAACGACGTCGTTATCGCTGAGCCCATCAGAGCACAATAGCAGCAGCGTATCTTCTGTAAATGTCAGATAGCTGACGCTCGGATCGAGATCTTCTTTTCCTCGCGGTCCTAAAGCCTGAGTTAACTGATAGGCATCCGGCCTAGCGTAGGCTGTTTCTGGATCCACGCCCCGCTCAATTTCTCTTTGCCCGACCTCATGATCGACCGTGACCTGCTGTAGGCCCAGCCGACGACTGTGCTGATACAGGCGGCTATCGCCAACATGGACCACTACAGCCGACGTGCCTTGAATTAATACCGCAACTAGGGTGGTGCCCATGCGCTCATGTCCGGCCCGCTGCTCTTGCTCGTTTACGTCGTAAATAGCCTGATTGGCCTGCATTACGGCTTCTACGATCGTGCTTTCGTTGGGCAGCGGGTTTGGCGCTTCTCCGGGCGATGGTGTGGGCCAATGGGTTTCGAAGTACTGCCTGAGGGTTTTGGCTGCTAGGGTACTGGCGACCTCGCCGCCGTCATGCCCGCCCATTCCATCGCATAAAACGTAAAGCCCGTGTGCCTGAGTAAGATGGCCGTAGTTGTCTGAGTACTGTTGAGACGCTCTAGAAATTAAGAAGCAGTCCTCGTTGTGGTCTCGCTGTCGGCCAACGTCTGTTTGGCCTGCATCTTCTAAACAGCCCAACTTCATAGGGAGTACCATCGTGGCCTCGCCAATTTCTGATGGGCCGTTTGTACCTGCAGAATCTTGCAGGATGGTATCTTGCAGCAGCGCTTGTTCTAATAGCGCGTCGTCTATTGGAACAGGCGCTGCTGGTGTCTCTTGTGTGAGTGCGCCTTCTATTGGCGTTTCTATTGGCGTTTCGTTTGGGGGATCGTCTTCTGGTGGCGTATCGACGACCAGGGTTTTGTCTACCGAATCAGTCTCTGAACCTGTCTCGAAATTTGAATTGCCCGCATCCGGCTGATCTGTAGCGGCTGTTGATTTTGGCGGCATGGTAGTAGGTACTGGAATAGTGGGACTCTCGACAGCTGCTGGAGAAGAGGTGGGGGTGATGGCAGCGGGTGTTTCCAAAAGTGCTTTGCCGATGTTGGCAAGCTCTTGGCTTAGCTGTTCTAGTGTTTGAGCCGAAGAGACTGCCAGAATGAGCTGTCTAATCTGCCTGAGTGTATCTACTGCGCCTCGGTGAGGCTGAGCTAAGAGCGATTGTAAGAAGGCTTTCAGCTCAGATAGTCCAGGCCCGGGACTATCTGCGGCCGCGACAGGCAAAATAAACTGCTCAACCAGTACAGACTGGTCGGTGTCGATGCCCAAATTATCGGCTAGCAAAAGGCTCGATCGCCACTGTGGAATCGGGGATAGGGCTGTCCACAGCTCTATGAGTCGGTACATCCAGTAGACGTGCTGCAGGGGGTCTATGGCTGTTGAAAAGGCCTTAATAATAGAGGAGACAGCAGGACGCTCAGAGACAATCAGTAGCGTGGTATTTTGTTGCTCCCAGGCATCGTAGAGGGGTGGGGCCGCGTCATTCAGCAGAAGATAGGGGTAGGCCGCAGCGGGCAAAGATTCAATAGTCTGAAGCTGTTCTAGGCTATGGCTATTCGGCTGAGCCTTGAGCTGCGCAAGCTGGGTCTGTAGGGGCGATCGCACCTCTGGGGTCGTATCTGTCACGTAGGCACAGCTCTGATTGAGAACGGTGAGCACCTGATATCGACCGGTTTGCTGCTCAGCGTCCGTCACGCCGCTGCCTGTGTTTGTCTCGCTGAAGTCGGCACTAGCATCGAGGTAGGCCGCTGGTGATAGCTTGATTTGCTTGGGCGGTACTAGCTTGGCCTGTAGTGCGATCGCCTTCGTATCTATTCCGGGCGTCACTTCAGGCGCTGCTGTAGCGGGTTTTAAAGATTCACCGCAGCGCTGGCAGAAATTATGATCGACAGGGTTGGCAAACTGGCAGTTAGCGCAGGTGAGCATGTCAGGTTTTAAGTGTTGGATATTATAGTGATTCACAAGGAATGGCTGCTGCCAGTGACTACCCGGTACCTGTGAGAGATTTTCTGGTGATAGCTGCGATCGCCAGGCACCTTCACGATGGATTATGCACGATAACGGACGTTAAATCTTAACGCTATTGCAAGCATTGCTATCGGTGGGGCAGCGATCGCACCTCACCATTGGTCAGGTCGCGCCATTGCCCTGGCTGTAGCCCGCTCAAAGTCAGCGGTTTAGCGTCAGGCAGCAAAATTGCACTGCGCACCAGCCGTAGCGTCGGAAACCCGACCGCTGCCGTCATCCGACGAACCTGCCGGTTTTTTCCTTCACTCAACAGCATTTCAAACCACACAGTCGGCACCTGTTTACGATAGCGAATGGGTGGATCTCGCTGCGGTAAGTCAGGTGAGCGAATCTGCATCGCTTTTGCCGGGCGAGTGCGATAGCCGCGAATGGTAACGCCTTTTCTCAGCTGCTCTAGGGCGTCTTCTACGGGTGGGCTGTTTGCTCCCTGCTCAACCTGCGCCCAGTACTGACGCTCATGTCCAAATTTAGGGTGGCTTAAGCGGTGCTGCATTGGCCCGTTATCTGTTAGCAGCAATAGCCCCTCACTGTCTCTGTCTAGCCGACCGACAGCGTACACATTGGGAACATCAATAAACGCCTTAAGCGTGCGTCTATCTGCGTTGCCCTTCGCGCTGCTTCCATCCGCATCCGTGAACTGACTCAGTACGTTGTAGGGTTTGTAAAACAAGAGATATCGATAGGCCACGTAAGCAATCTTATTAATTCTTGAACTCTATTGATAAACAGACCTAAAGCAGGCGTCCGTCGATATCCTATATAGAACGCATTGAATTCCTTTTACAGTTCTTTTTACAGTCTCCTTAGATTCAGAACCATGGATAACGCTAAAAAATATCGAATGAACTGCACCCTCACCTTCGGTGATATTTACAGTCAAATTATCGTTTGGCTGATCGTACTGTTTGTGAGCCTGGCGAGCGCTCTTGGCTTAATGGGAGCTAGTCGTCCGATTTACGCCCTAGCCACCGTGGGACTGATTTTGGTGCTATCGCTTCCCTTCTTGCTATTTGCCTTTGTGACGACGCTACTCAATCATATTGAGTTCACCTCTGTAGATCCACTGGCTGAAGGTGCTGACGATAAGCCCGTTGCGAGTGGAACAATGTCTCGGCAGAGTGCTTAAGCTTCCTAGCCTGTTATCCCTCGCTCTATTAGCGTCTTGACTATTAGCGTCTTAGTAAATTCGGCCCGAAGATTTGGTACCAAATCTTCGGGCCGAATTTAGATCAAACGGTAGCCCTAAGGCGTGGCAGGCGCTGCTTCTTCAGCTTCGATCTCTTCAACGCCAGCCTCAGCGTCTACCGCTTCGTCAATACTTTCTTCAGCGTCCGCCGCTCCGGTTGTTTCCGGGGCGGTGTTGTTGCTAATGAGCTGACGAACGCCATCCTTATACTGGGTTGGTGCCATGGCAAGTGCCTGATCAAACAGCGTTTGTGCCGCTGCGTCATCGCCTTTTTCTTTCAAGACTAGCGCTTTAGCAAGGGTTGGCCTAAAGTCTGGCTGACTGGGCGAAGCCGCTTCAGCCTCAGCGATAGTTTCGTCATAAATTGTCAGCGCCTCATCGTACTTTTGCTGAGCGACAAACACCTGACCCAGCAAGAGCTTGACGGAGAGCTTATCGACGCTTCCAGGGTTCAGCTCGTTGCTCTGATCAGCTGTGGCCAGCGTATCGCGCAGCAGCCCTTCCGCCGCTTCTGTGCGCTCCTGACTGACCAAAAGCTGTACAAGCCCATCCAAGGCCGACACATTGCCAGGATTTTGAGTCAGCACGCGGCGGTATATTTGGGCCGCACCTTCTAAATCTTGCAGCTGCTGCTTGGTTTGCGCCAGCACAATAGAATATTCGGGCACCGTAGGATTCAGCTCAGCCAAGCGCTCTAGGGGTTCGACCGTTCCTTCCAGGTCGCCTAGCTCTGCTTTGGCGTCAATAATGCCGCGCAAAGCGGTTTGGTTATTGGGCTCGCGGCCAAGAACCGCCGTGTAGCCGTTAATTTCTCCCTGTAGCTGAGTCGCTCTATCCGTGCTAGGTGCCTGACTTGCCGCGTTACTGCTGTGGCCGCCCGAACGATTGCTGCTGATTACTCCTAGTACTGAAACTGCTAGAAATGCAGCCACAGCCGCCACTAAAATGCCCCTAACCAGCCAGCTGTCCTTCTTAAAAGCCATGGCGCTTTCTCCTACAAAATTAAACTTAACTCAGTTACTAATCACCTTGCTCCGACGCTTGCTTTACTCCAGTTCTGCCTGTCCCAGACAAATTGAGCCAGGCAGAACTGGATCAATTGGGCGATAGCCACATCAGAGCACAGACAGCAGCAGGCGAATCAAAGTGCAGATATTCATATCAAAATAACTTGCTCATACTAACCTTTACTTTCCTGAAATAACCGGGCGGGCGGTGCGCAAAGTTTGCGATCGCGTCTGTTGTGAAGGACGCGATCGCAGTGAGGCTACCCAAAAAAGTACGGATTTATGCTGGTTGGTCTGAACTATTAGTCAAGAGATTTGACGAATATAAAGTTGCTTAGGAAGTTTCTTAACAAGTGCTCAAAACAACTTTTTTTATAGTTTTTGATGCTAAGGTGTTCCCTTTTTGACAAGAACCGTGAACTCTCAGTCCTATGGGTTAGTTGTCTACGCTAGCCTGTAGAGACAATTCAGCTGAGGTACTTTGCTATGTGCCCACCAGCATGCGCTAGCCAGTACGAGCTAGCTACAGTATGCCAGCCAGACTGTGCCAGCCAGAGAAACGGTTTATTCAGTTAGCTCGGGTTCGCCTGTTGGCTTTATCTATATGTAGATATCGATATGCGTCTGTAAAAACTGGCGAAGCCGTAGCGAGAGCCCGAAGTCAAGTTGGTTGTGAATGCTAACCTGGTTTTTGTACCTGCCCACTGGGCGGGTATTGCTGAACTACTCGCTGCTCAGCAGCCTAAAAGGCAACGCTACTCTAGCAGCTTTCTCTTTTCATCATCAGAGTCGCAGGTACAGTTTCAGGAGTTTGAATATTAATGAGTTCTGCCGCTAGCCGCCCCCCCTACACCGTCAGCACATCCCAGAGCCTTTCGACAGGCCAGCTGGGTGCCGAGTCGCGGCCTTCTGCCCGCGCGAATACGATGACGTCCCGCGCTACTGGTGGATCGGCCAGCAGCGGTGGTTCAATTGCCAGCACCGCGACCGATAGTTCTGTTAGCAACAGTTCTAGCAATAACGGTTCTAGTACCAATGGTGCTAGCAACGGTCAACTCTCAAGCAACGAATCTGCTAAAGGCTTACGCAAACCGCCTAGCCGCTCACTGCTAAAGCCACCGGCTAGGCCCAAGCCACCTGCCCCTGCGCCTGCTGCTGTTGAACCTAAGCCAGCGCCGCCAGAAGAACCCGCTCCGCCGCAAAGGCCGGGCCCTATTTCGCTCCCCAGCGAGCCGATGCAGTACAGAGCCATTGGTTTGCTGAAAGGAAAGTATATTGCGTCTGAAGATCAGTTTAATCGAGGCGATATTCAAGTTGCTGATGGCACGCTGGTAGATGCGGTTCTGCTGGGCCGGGTGACTAGCCTGATTAAAAAGCATTTGGATCTGGAGAAAGACCACCTTTGGGTGGTGTATCCGCGTACGCTCTATAAAGATTCTGAAGAAGACAAAGCGGCTGGCAAAGAGTCAGAAGAAAAGACACCGGCGCTTCACGTACAAATTGTGGGTGTTTGGGAGCCTGAGACGCTCAATGCCGATGCTATGAACGAGGAGGATGAGACGCGTCCACTCTCTAGTGATGAAGTAGCAGATCAGTGCGATCACTTCTCAGTCAGGGGTGAAATTGCTAAGTATTCTGAGGAAGACAGCGAGATTCTGGTCAATATTGTTCAGAAGAGTAAGTCTGAGACGGTTAAGCCTAAGCGACCGTTCAAGCTACTCATAAAAGGCACGCTAACCGGTCGTACTACGGGCTACTTCTGGGATTTGACGGTGGAGCGTCAGGAAGGCGAGCTGATCTTAAAAGAAGGTAAGGCGATCGCAGTAGTGCCCCCTAAGAAGAAGGCAAAAGGTAAGAAATCCGGTTCTCGTCGTCGTCCGCCTGCTGGAAAGGCGCGTAGTAATGCGCCTGCTGCACCCAAGCCTAAGCCAAAAGCAAAGCCTGCTGAGGATAGTGCACCGGTAGAAAAAAGCGCGCCGGTAGAAAGTGCGCCCGTAGAAAGCGCATCGGTAGAAAATGTGCCGGTAGAAAGTACGTCTCCTAAAGCGGTGGAAGCATCGGTAGAAGAATAGATAAGACGCTAGATTAGGTGACTTGTCTCAAAGCTGAAGTAAAAAAGCTGAAGCTTAAAACTGAAGTCCAAAGCTCAAGCATGGATTGGCAGCAATATATGGATTGGCAGCAATATTAGGCTGACAATACAGTCGACAGTATAGGTCAGGTCGGGGTTCGCTCTGCCTGGCCTATGTCATATCTATTTGTGTTCCCCAGGTGTCTTGTGGCATCAGGCGAGTGTCTGCTGGTAATGGGGCGATCGCACTGGTCAGCTCAAACTCACCCGACTCAATCCGCTGCTTTAGATCGAGCGCCGCTTGACTAGCCAGGTAAAGGCTAGCCAGGGGGGCCGTTCTAACTTTTTTGCCGTCTAGGATTAGCTGCCCAGATTTTAGCTGGGCGTAGCTAACTAGCCCAAACGTAGGGCGCACGCGTCTCGGAATGGAGAAATCGACCACGGGCGCGACCAGCTCTTCGTCTGTGATGGCGCAGCGGGCCAATATTTCCTCGCTCAAAATGGGAATAGGCACGCCTACCCCTAGCATCAGAGAAGGGCCATAGCCTTTGAAGTAGCAGCCTCGCACCCAGTGGCTGTCCATCCGTTTGGCGTCACCTATGAGGGCAACGGTCGCCGCAGGGCCAACGGGCGCTCTATTCGGAAGGCGCCTTTGAAGCGGGAAATGCTGGGTGCCTTCCCAGGCGATGTAGCCTTCGCCGCCGCCGAGGAGAATGCGGGTGCCGATGCCGATGGTTTGTAGATCGGGGTCGTTTAAGAATGGGGAGAGTGCGCCGATGTTGGCATAGACCGCGTTGCCCAGCCGAGGCTGCAGCGGGCCCAGGTAGGTGAAGAGTGGTCGCTCTCCGCCGTTGACCGCCACAATGAAGTTTTGGTACAGGTTACGCGGATTGAACAGATAGAACTGGTTAATGCGATCGCGCGTAATGGTCGTATCTAACCCGGTTCGAGGATAGCAGTCAGTTGCCTGACCAATCGCACTCAGGCTTACGGGCTTATCGGCGATTAAATCTGCAATCACATGGCCCCCGCCTCGCTCTTCTGGGTCGCCGTCTCGGCTGCTATCTCGGCTGCTATCTCGTCGGGACGAGGCCATTTGCCCTGCCCCCAAATACAAATCGACGGCCCCGAAGCCCGCGTAAGCCAGTACGCCGTCCAGGTGACACTCAGCAATTTTGATCGGTGGGTCAGTCTGGCCCAAATTCAAGATAGCGCCAGAGCCCTCCATCGGCTCGAAGGCACCTGTGGTCACAACGTCAACGACTTTAGCTGCTTCAACAACGCCCCGCTCAGCAATTTGCGCTTTAGCTTCTGTAATGGTCCAAGCGATCGCGTTGCCCTGGCGGATTTTGTCGTTAATCTCGGCAATGGTGCGCATGGAGCAGTCTCTTTGAGCAGATCTAAGCGGTGGACGCCGTCGCCGCGGTCAGTAATGAGGCTTAAAGCTTGGCTAGCTGCGGCTTTTGACGTACAGGAGGCTGCCAAGAATGAGGCTTGGGAGTGTGACGAGTGCGATCGCTAAGTAATTCAGCGCCTTTCCCTCTATTTCTGCTAAGGGCAGCACAGGGCCCCCCGTTTTGATCAAAACGCTCAGGCCCGCTGATAGGACCAAAACTTTGAGCAAAAAAATGGCGACATCTCTCACGGCATCTCTCACGGTATCTCTCACGGCATCTCTCATTGGCTTAATCCGTTACTAGCTTTGTCAGCCAGCTGGATGGTCATCGCGCACCATTCGTCTTGATGCGTGATACCAGTGACCTGCCAGCCATAGGCAACCAAGTGTTCTTCTACCCAGGGCGCTTTGCTGGTCAAAATACCGCTCAAAATTCCCCAGGTGTTTGGTCCGGCTAGCTCACTGAGCCTGGGAATGATTAGCCCCACGATAATTTCTGAGAGAATATTGCAGACGATGCCGTCTACCGGCAGGGCGTTGGCGGCTTTTGCCAGTTCGATGATTTCTGGCAAACTGCCTAGCTCGACGGGTAGGCGCTCTGCTGCGACATTATTGACGCGGGCATTCGATGCTGTAGAGCTAACTGCCAGCGGATCGACATCAGCCGCAAAAGCCTGCTTCGCGCCGTACAGCAGCGAGACAATAGAAAGAATGCCAGAGCCGCAGCCGATATCTGCCAGCGTGGCATCGGCTAAAGACTGCTTTTCGAGTGCTTCTAGACAAAGCTGGGTGGTGGCATGTGCGCCTGTGCCAAAGGCGCTGCCCGGATCGAGCGTGAGAATGGTCCGGGCCGTTTCGGGTGGCGTCATCCAGGCGGGATTGATCAGTAGGCGATCGCCAATTTCTTCCGGCTTCCAGTGATTTTTCCAGCTTTTGGCCCAGTCTTCTTCGTCAATTAACTGCCAGCTAATCTCTACAGACGGTAGGGTTGTGAGCCCGCCTGCCCGGCTGGCCGCGCTGCTGAGTAAAACATCGGCTTGCTTAGCCGCGCTGTTGAGTAGCGTAGATTTTAACCCTTCAAAGTCTTGCGGCTGAAACTGCACTTCAGGAAAATAGGCCGTTACGATGCGCCTATCATCTTTGGTTTGGCTGGCTGTGCCTTTACTGCCTAGCTCGTCGCAAGCCCAGTAGACGCTGTCTTCTAGGGCGAGCGGACAGAGAATGGTCACCTCCCACCACTGTTCAGGGTCTTTTGTGGGCTCTTGCTCGGAGTTGGGAAGATCGGCTGACATGAGGCGTGATTGAGAGTCTTACCTGCTCTGAATTACCTAGAGCTGTGTTGTTTAGAGTCTGTAGAGGCAAAGCTATTAGAAAAAGCTATTAGAAGCAAAGGCATGGCTGCATTGCTATCCCGCTACAGACTCTGTAAGTCCCGACTGTAAGTGTTTATGTAAGTCCTTACAGCGCCACCGTGTAGGCATCGCGAATGCCGGGTTCTTTTTTGATCTCTTCTAAAATGCCTGCGGGCAGTGGGTCATCGATACTAAGCACCATAACGGCGTCGCCTCGCACGATTTTACGGCCCACCTGCATGCTGGCAATGTTTACATTGAAGCTACCGAGCAAAGAGCCGATTTTACCAATGATACCGGGCATATCACGGTGCAGCGTAAAGAGCATGTACTTGGTGGGCGGTACGTTAATTGGGAAGTCGTCCATATCAATGATGCGAACTTCAGTGCCGCCTAGCAGAACGCCTGTGACCGAATGCTGGCCCAAGGAGCCTTTGGCCGATAGATACAGCGAACCGGTGTAGTCTTCAGCGGTGGTATCGCGCGTTTCGACCACGCGAATCCCGCGCTCTTTGGCCTCAATCGAAGCGTTCACGTAGTTTACGCGCTCTTGCAGGGCGTTGGATAGCAGGCCCTTGAGCGCTGCAATCACAATTGGCTTGGTGTCGTTTTCGGCCAGCTCGCCCTGCAAGCGAATGTTGAGTTCTTCAATCCGGCCACCGGCTAGCTGACCAACGAAGTTGCCCAGCGTTTCTGCGAGCTGCAGATAAGGGCGAAGCTTTTCGAGGACGTCTGGTCGTAGGCCCGGAATGTTGACCGCTGAGCGGGCGGGCAGCTCTAGCAAAACGTCACGGATTTGCTCAGCGACGTCCACAGCCACATTGACCTGGGCTTCTGCGGTAGAAGCGCCCAGGTGAGGGGTGAGTACTAGTGACTTATCAACGGCTCTCAGCGGAGATTCGCCCAGGGGCTCTTGGCTGTAAACATCTAACGCCGCGCCTGCAATCACGCCGTCGGTCAGGGCCTTTGCGAGGGCTTCTTCATCGATGATGCCGCCGCGAGCGCAGTTGACAATGCGGGCGGTGGGCTTCATTTTTGACAGCGAGTCGGCGTTGATGAGGTTCGCGGTTTCAGGCGTTTTGGGAATGTGGAGGGTAATGTAGTCGGATTCGCTGAGGAGAAGATCCATTTCGACCAGGCGACAGCCGAGTTCTTCAGCGCGATCGCTCGAAATAAATGGATCGAACGCCAGTAAATTCATGCCCATGGCCCGTGCTACGGTCGCCACGTGAGAGCCAATTTTACCGAGCCCAACAACGCCCAACGTCTTTTTATAAACTTCTACGCCGGTAAACGCTTTACGGTTCCAGTCGCCTGCCTTCATTGATTTGTTCGCCGCTGGAATATAGCGCGACATCGACAGCATCATCGCTAGGGCGTGTTCGGCGGCGGCAATGGTGTTGCCTTCGGGTGAGTTAACTACCACAATGCCACGGCGGGTAGCTGCAGGGACGTCTACGTTATCTACCCCGACGCCAGCGCGGCCGATAATCTTGAGATTTTTGCCGGCTTCAATCACAGCCTGAGTTACCTTGGTCCCTGATCGAATCATCAGAGCGTCATACTCAGGAATAATCGAGACCAGTTCTTCTAAGGGTAGTTTTGTTTTGACATCTACAGTGGCGACTTGGGAGAGAATGTCCAAACCGGCTTGGTCAATAGGATCGGAGACGAGTACCTTAGGCATAAAGAAAATAGAAGGAGCGGCTAGAAGAGTTCGAGTTCTGTACAGTGGTCTTTACACAGAGGGCTATATTACTGCAAAGCGGGAGCTGTACTCGAAAGGTTGTGATTTCCTTATTATTTAAAAGTGTCTTAAGCGTCAGTGCTTGGATGCCAGTGTTCGAATGTCACTGTTCGGGTGTCAGTGCTAGCGGTTAGCCGATGTCACTTTCTCTAAGGCGTTGAACGCATCAGTAATCACAACATTAGACATCAAAAAACCTTGGGGATCGCTGAGCCTGATTCTATGAGACGGTTTCAGGATTTTTTGAGCGACTGGGCTATCGCCTGAATGACACGCTGCTGGCTCAATTATGACCCAACGGTTGGCGACGTGAGGTGCGATCGCCTGACCTAACTCCACTAATCCCGCTTCGCCATACACTCGATAAATCTCATCTACTGAAATACCTGGCTTTAACCGCAGGCCCATCATGATGGTTTCTAGTACCTGCTCGCTGGGCGGTAGCGTCGGATCTGCTGTCGTTCCAGAATTTTGAGCAAAGGCCTCTACCCAAGTGCGATAGGTCGCCTGTGTGCGAGGGCGATCTATTCGCTGCGGACCGGACGGCTGCGGTAGATAGCTGGTCGCGCCCATGCCAAAGCCATAGTTGGGGTGACAAAGCCAGTAGGTCAGGTTGTGCTGCGATTCGTAGCCTGGCTGGGCGTAGTTACAAATTTCGTAGTGGTCGTAGCCGTGGGCGACCAGCATCGCTTGAGCCATGTTGTACATTTCGGCGGTCAGGCGATCGCTGGGTAAAGGGGCTTCTCCTGGCGTGAAATAGCGGGCGAATGCGGTCTGGGGTTCGACGATGAGGTCGTAGATGGAGAGATGGGTGGGGTGGAGTGCGATCGCTTCTCGTAATGACGACTCCCACTGTGCTAGCGTTTGATGCGGTAACCCTGACATCAAATCTAGACTGATATTTTCGAATCCTGCCTGTCTTAGCAGCGCGACAGCCCTGGCAATATCCGCGCGGCGATGAAAACGCCCGGCGGCGGCTAGCAGCTTATCTTGAAAAGCCTGCGCCCCTAAACTGACTCGGTTAATTCCGGCTGCCCGATAGCCCTGCGCATGCGATAGGTTAAACGTGGCCGGGTCCATTTCCATCGAAACTTCAGCGGTCGAGGCGATGCCGAAGCGCCGATCGAGCGCGGTGAGGATCGTTTCCAGCTGAGAAACGGCTAGTAGTGAAGGCGTTCCACCACCAAAGAATACGGTTTCTAACGGTTGAGTCGCTTGCGCTTCGCAGGCTCCCAGCACAGGCGTTGCTTCAATCTCTGCGACTAACGTCTCTATATATTGGCCCATCGTGGCAGACGTTTCACCGCGCTTGTGGTTTCCCACGACGGATATTGCAAAATCGCAGTAAAAACATCGTCTGCGGCAAAATGGAATATGAATGTATGCTGCTTTAGGCCTGATGAGAGAAGGCAAGATTACAAAAAACGATTACAAGTGTGAAGCGCAATCTTCACCCCCTATAATAGCCGTAATCTTAACCACGTCAGTGCTTTTCAGCGCGCCAGTGATTCTCCATCCAAAGGCTTAGGTAACGCCCCTTTAGCCCTTGCCGCGCGAATTTCAAGGCGAATCGTCGCCAAGCACTTTATACCTATCCTATGCTCGACGCACTAATTGTATTTTCATTTGTTCTCACCGGGGCAGCCGTTGGCTTTTTCAGCATCGACTTTTTGCCAGATGCTGCGCTGGCGCAGGTGACCAATATTGAAGGGTTAGAGTCGGTGACCGCTGGCTTTGGCGCTTTAGTTGGCGTGGCTATTGGCCTTATCGTACAAACCAGCTATCGACGGGTAGAGCGAGACATCAAAGACATGGCCCCTGACCGTCTGCTCGCAAGAGCGGCCGGTTTGGTCATTGGTCTATTGATTGCCAATCTGATGCTGGCCCCTCTCTTCTTGTTGCCGTTTCCTAAAGAGTTTGGCTTTATTAAGCCGGTGACGGCTGTGATGGGCAGTTTGCTGTTTGCTGTATCGGGGATGACACTAGCTGAATCTAATGGCAGGGCTTTACTACGGCTGATCAATCCCAACAGCTACGAAACCATTTTGATTAACGAAGGCACCATCAAACCTTCTAAGGCTAAGGTGCTCGACACCAGCTGTATTATTGATGGTCGTATAGAAGATTTGCTCAAAACGGGCTTTATCGAAGGTCAGCTGCTCGTCCCTCAATTTGTGCTGCAAGAGCTTCAGCGGGTTGCTGACTCCTCTAGCGATCAAAAGCGGGCTAGGGGTCGCCGAGGGCTAGATATAATTGGGCGCATTCGCAAGACCTATCCAGAACGGGTCGTAATCGATCCGGCAGATTATGACGACATCAACCTGGTGGATGCCAAGCTAGTGAGACTAGCCCAAGAAATGAAGGCCGATTTGCTCACGACTGACTACAACCTCAACAAAGTCGCCAGTGTGCAGCAAGTCAGCGTCCTTAACATTAATGACCTGGCCAAGTCCTTGCGTCCTACCTACTTACCGGGCGACGATATCGAAATTCGCGTCCTTAAAGAAGGCAAAGAGCCTTCTCAGGGCGTCGGCTATTTGAACGACGGTACAATGGTGGTAATAGAAGAGGGCAATGAATTCATTGGCGATAATTTAGTTGTCGTGGTAACTGGCGCGCTACAAACTTCAGCAGGTCGCATGATATTTGCTCGCCCCGATCGCTCAGCGATGGCTTCGTCTTAGGCGCTACAGTTCGATGGCTTTTCTAACACGCGTTCTAGAATCAAAGAAGACGCTATTTCTATAGGAGGAGTTATGCATACGACTTATCGTCTAAATACGAGTGAGCTTGATCAAACTTTTTTGGATGGATTGAGAGCTGCCTTCCCTGAGAAGGAAATAGAAATTGTCGTTTACGAAGTAGATGAGACAGCGTACCTGTTCAAATCTGACGCTAATCGTGAAAGATTGTTAGTGGCCAAAGCCAATATTGAAAGCGGTGAGAACTTGATTGAAGTATCGCTTCAAGATTTAGAGTGAACAGAAAAATAATTTTCGATCCGCTAGCTTTTGACGACTTTAATCAGTGGGCCGCAGCGGATAAGAAAACGTAGCGAAAAATTGTCAGCTTACTCAAAGATATTGATAGAACGCCCTTCTCAGGGTTAGGTAAACCTGAAGCCCTACAGCATGATTTGAAAGGCTATTGGTCTAGAAGAATTACACAAGAGCATCGGCTCGTCTACAGAGTTAGTGAAATAGCCATTGAAGTGCTTGCCTGTAAATATCATTGCCGCTAGTGTCGCCCAACCAGCAATTCTGTAGAAAGTTGTTCGCTATCGTATTTGCCTCCCAAGGCTGTAACGCATTTCCTCCCAGTGCGTTCAGCTTTGGGAGGTGAACTTTTTCGTCTGACGTTTGTTTCGACTGACATTTGATGTAGCAGATGTCCTAATGTATTAGGCTGCTCGTCGAGTTGCTTAACGAGCTGTAATAAGTTGTGGATTTTAGAAGTTTCCCAAGCAACTCGACAGAAAAAAGTAAGGTGCCGCTAGAAAAGTCTGTGGCACCTTACTTTTTTTGTTTCTGAATGTAGGGTTTCTTCTATCAAGTGGGATTAATACGACTACAAAGTAAGAAAAGTAGTTTTATTGGTTGTGTTATCCAAGAGCGCTTTCCTTGAAACCTTTGTCCTATAAGGCTATAGCTGCTTCTTACGTCATAGATAGCTCTTTTCTTACATTCGTTTCGCAATGGTAAGAAGCGGAGTCCTAAACGGTCAATTCAACTTCAGAGACAAAAATGTCTATTAAAAAACGAAATGCTCTGCAAATGAACGCCTTTAGGGCGTTGTTCCTTGTGCTTTCTAGCGTGTTTGCTATTCTATGCAGCGCTACGATTGCTGAGGGCTTTACTGGCGTAAGCCGCGAATTCGCTGTTGCTAAAACGGTGACGGCTAAAGGCTTTGAGTCAGCCAAAACGCTAATAGCAGACAATAGCGTTTTGGCTGAAGCAACCGAAAGTCGTTGCGATCGCCTGCCGCAGGTGCCCTCTCAATTCGGCGCTAGTTTTGAGACCTCTCAGGCTGGCTTTGATGAGATTTTGGGGATTAGCGCTTTTGTGCCGCTGGCCCAAAATAATTGCGGAAATCTTACATTCCTTACTGGTGATGCTCAGCTCAACGATGGAAATTTGGGACTCGGTCTAAACTTGGGCTATCGAAATTACGATGCCGATGATGACTTAATCAATGGTGGATATCTAGGGGTAGACAGTCGCGCAACCGATGACAATACGTTTTATCAGCTGGCAGCAGGCTATGAGCACATTAGACAAAATTGGGAGCTACGGCTCAATGGTTGTCGCCCGTTAGGCGGTCTTACTCAATCGTTACGAACTATTGAAAACAACACTGTTCAAACAAGTTCGACGTTTTCTCAAAACCAGCTGGCCATTTCGGCAGTAGGCGAACAGCAACAGATCTTCCAAGAAGAGAATGCGCTTGGCGGCATGGATCTTGAAGTGGGCCGGCAGTTGAGCGAGTGGGATGATGGTGAGTTGATGGGATATGTCGGTGCCTATTGGCTGGCAGGTGAAGATAGCAGTTTGGGCGCTCAAGCTAGACTGCTGGCCAACATAGCCTCCGATGTTAATGCTGGACTCTCCTATCAATATGACGACTTGTTTGGTTCGAGCTTAGGGGTTTCTGTGAGCGCGGTGATTCCAGGCTCTCGTTCTCGCAAACAAGCAGACGATACTGATTCTGCAGCAGTAGAGCAGGAGGAGGTTGCAAGTGCAGCAGTCTCAGAGGAGGGTGTCGATGAGGTGGCAAGTGTCTCATCAGAAGATCTCGAAGTGTTAGAGCTTGAAATTTTGAGACGGCTTGGCTCGCCGATTGTTCGTCGGCCGAGCGTTGCTATTAACGTGGTTGAAGAGATTGAAAGTACGTTTGTAACAGAAGCAGATGTGCTGTTTAATCCACAAGAGGGATCGGCGTATCGCTTCTTGCACGTCGATTTGGCAGACCCCTCGACTGCGGGTGAAGGGACCTATGAGAGTCCGTTTGGTTCTGTAGAAGAGGCGATCGCACTGATTGAAAGTGATTTTGACACCTATAGCGATGGCAATACCATTGTTTATGTCAATGCTGAGGGCGCATCCAATACAACTATTCCAGGATTTAGCATTCCAGATAGTGTTAGAGTCCTTTCACAAGGCCCTGTCCAGACTATTGCTGGCATGGACTTTCCAGGCTTTCCCAACATCGCTACTCGGGTGCCCTTCTCTCCGGGGCTGAGCGAGGAGGATCTAGTGGACGTTGATACGGTTGCGGTAACCTTGCCGGATTCTAACGATGGCGTTTTTCCTACTATTACGGGCGGAAACAGCGCTGACTTGGTAACGTTGAGCAACAATACCGTGCTGGCTGGGTTTGAGATTAACAATGCTGGTAATCACGGTGTTGCGGGTAGCGATATTGAGAATGTGGAGCTGCGCAACAACTTAATCCAAGGTTCAGGGGGAAGTGGAATTGCTCTCAACAACGTGGGTGGTAATGTTGTTCTTTTAGATAACGCGATTAATGATTCTACTGATCGAGGTATTTTGATTGAGAATAATTCGGCGGAGCGAGGCGTTGACATTGCGATCGCTGGCTTTGAACTAAACAACAACCGGGTTGGCATGGAGTTTCGGTCACAGGCAAGCGGCTTTAGCGGCTCTAATCAAAGCGTTACAGTCGGTCCTAGTCTCGATTCCAATACTAGCGTTGGACATCCTAGCGTCAGTTCTTTTTCTAATACGGTTTCTAATAGCTTGGGAGCAGGCATTATTCTTGAAGTCGTTGGCGATAGCCTCTTTAGCAGTGCTACTCAAGAAGTTCTGCTGTCTGAAGTGACCGTTGATGGGGGGAATACCTCGGCTAATGGATCTGCGGGTATTCGCATTTCTAGCACGGTCGGATCGCACGCCCAGGAAGTGAGTATTGCTGATAGCCTGGTGACGCGCAGCAGCGGTAATGGTATTGAAATTATCGATGGAACAGCGACGGCTAACACCACTGAAACAGCCGCCAGCCAGGAAGTCGTAATTCGTGATAGCAGCATATCCAACAACGGTGGAAACGGCATTGATATCTTTGTCGCGGACGTGGCTACTCAGGAGTTAGTTGTTAGAAATAATCGAATTTCTGATAACGGCGGAGATGGAATTCGGTCACTTTCGCAAGGTATGGCCACGCAAGAGTGGCGTACGGATGCTGAGAATGGCGATTCGGGTATTAGTGAGAACACCATTAGTGGCAATGGCGGTCAGGCGATTGTTGTCGATCTAGAAGAAGATTCAATGATTCCTATTCTCAGCATTGTTGATAACGACTTATCGGGCAACGATACTTCGCCCGATATTGAAATTACCTCTAGCTCAACGCCTGACTCAGGTGCGGCAGCCTGTTTAGTTCTAGATGAGAATGTTGCTCCAACGGGTATCCGCTTGGCCGGTGTTGATCCGTCACTGAATGGCAATGCTCGCAATGTACGAGTCGAGAATCTGGCAGCGCTGTTGAGTGATTCTAACGTTTCATTCTTTGCGGTTATACGGCGGGTGAAAATGCTACCGCTAGTAACGCGCCATTTACTGAAGAAACCAATGGATGCGTAGAGTAGATTCCTCACAAAACGGAGAATTGTTGTGCTCGAACTGTTGAAAAAAAGGCTTCTATTTAGCGTAGAGCCAAGCTTGAGAACTCACCTTCTGCTGAGTCGGTTCTTGTGTTGAACAAATGCAATAGCCGCTGAGTAAGTCAAGCTATGTCCGCCTTTAAAGGCGTTCCTGAACAATCGTGAACCCTTATATCTCATTTAATTCTTGAGATATTTTCTATAAACCTCTAGATTCATACAGACACAACTCATGACTAAAGCTCTCAACATCCAAGAAATCTCTATTGTTCTTCAAGCCGCTAATCTAGATCCTGCGATCTTGAATCCCTCTCTCTTTAATTACGGTGCGATTTTCCCTTCTGATTGGGAAGCTTTGCGCCAGCCAGTATATGGCCGCAATGGAGTACAGATCTTTTTTAAGAACGGAATTGGTTTGGTCGTGCAGCCTAATCGCATTACGCTATCTGAGCTGGTTCTGGGTAAAGAGATTCCTGAACTACAGGTGCCAGCCTTGATGCACAAGTGGATTGAGGCGCTGCCCCATATTCAATACCGGGCGCTAGGTGTTAATCCTACTGGCATGGTCAGCTTTTCTGAAGATCAGCAAGAAGCGGCTAACTTCTTCCGCTCGACGCTGCTGACAGAAGGCGTTCGACGCGAGGGCGCACCTGAGCTGATGAAGGCTTCTCTAAATCTGGCCTATCGACTGGAAGGTGGCATCCTCAATGTGGCCATTCAAGAGGGCACTGCTCGCCTTTCTGAAGATCAGAAGATTTCGGCTTTGTTGTACTCGGGCAATTGTCACTATGCTTTGCAAGGCGAGTCTCAGACGGATCGTCTAGAGCATCTTAAGTCGATGCTAGGGCAGTGGCAAACCGGGGTTGATGCTTACCGTAATCTGGTGGAGCACCACTTGTTGCAGTCAGCAGAGATGACTGCTGTGTAGTTTCTGTGTAGTTAATGGGCGATCGCACCCCTTATATTTTTAGGTTGCGATCGCTAATTTTACAAACAGCTAATCACTAGGCTTCCAGGGATGCACAAGGCTTGCGTCTCTGGAAGCTCAAGGTGGAATTTTTTTGCTTTTTGGTGATGGTTGCGTCGGGTTTGTGGTGCGATCGCTTCATCTATTTTTCTCTCTTTATTCGCTTTTGGCCTAGCCGCTTTCTATTGCCTTCTACCGCTTTGAGGCATTTTAGGTGCTTTGGAGCGTTTTAACGCTTAGCCAGCTACTTGTTTATGCATTCCTTGAAAATCATTATGACGGCTGCTTCTAAAACAGGATCCTTCATTCCTGATACAAACTCAGTTTTATTTGTTGATGACAGTGTTGAAGAATCGTCTATTCTTTTACACGGTCTCAAGCCTGGCATTGATGTTTATCATTTGAATGCACAAGTAGACGGTGTACAGCAAATTGCCCGAGCCCTTCAGCATTGCTATAGCAAAGGGCAGACGGTTAGCCAGGTCCATATTCTCTCTCACGGTGCTCCTGGCTGCTTGTACCTTGGTAATGTTCAGCTCAGCCTAGAGACGCTACCCCAATACCAAAAAACGATCGCTACCTGGTTTTCTCCTTTATTGGGTAGTGCGGAAGGCGACGCGACTGTTCCTTTGCTCTTTCTCTATGGCTGTAATGTGGCCTCTGGTCGCTCTGGTACCCAATTCCTTCGGACGCTGCTCAGGCTGACTACCGCCTCTATTTATGCGTCTACCACCCCTGTTGGCAATGCTGCCAATGGGGGTGACTGGTGTCTGGATGCCTGTATTTCTGCTGCTTCGTTCTGTTCTCGTTTACGATTCTCTCTTTCTTGTTCGACTCGCTTCGCGCGCGTGCGATCGCGTGTGAGTTTTTCTTTTGTCTCTTCTTTTCGATTTTTGTCTGCTGTCCTTCGGCCTTTCTATACAACCATGAACGCTAATCAACTCTTCTCCGCTGACTCTCTTGCTAGCTTCCCTGGCACCCTATCTCCTGATGGCGGTGGCTTTGACGAGACACCTGGGGCCCAGCAGGCCAGCGACACAATCAATCGTCAAGAGATGGTTGTTATTGACGCGGGCGTTGACGATAAGGCAACGCTAATCGCTGATTTTGAGAATCGCGGGATAGACTACGTTGTCCTGGATGGCGAAACAGATGGCGTTCAGCTGATTACAGCGGCGTTGGCAGGGCGCTCAGCGTTAGATGCGCTGCATATCATCAGTCATGGTAGTGATGGCGAAGCACAGTTGGGAAATACTGTTCTCTCCGCCGATAGTTTAGAGACATATGCCGACCAGCTAGAGGTCTGGGGCGATGCGCTGGGTGCGGATGCCGATATTTTGTTCTATGGCTGTAATTTGGCTGAGGGGCCGGGTGGGTCCTCGTTTATTAATGAGATTTCGGCACTGACGGGTGCGGATGTGGCGGCCAGTGATGACCTAACCGGTGCTGCTGAACTGGGTGGAGACTGGGATCTTGAGGTGAAGTCTGCGGGTATTGTTCAAACACAAAGTTTAGCTGTTGCTGGCTTTAGCAGCGTACTCGCCGATACAGCAGCCGACCTCAATGTCCCTGCCAGTAATGTAGCCTCTACCACGAGTGCAGTTACAGGAACAATGCCAGATGGCACAACCTTTACAGTCGAGCGCATCGACTCAGGTGGCAACCCTGTGAACTTTCGTTCCTCGGGAAGTGATCAATTAGTTCAGAGTAATGACGAATCTACAGATTGGGATGCAGGAGGTACAGACCCAACATTTGTTAGCACACCAGAGTTTATCCGTTTCAATGTTCGTGATGGTGGAACAAGTGCCACGACACCTCCCTATACCTTACGCGTGACCTTTGACGCGCCAGTCACCGATCCTGTTCTAAATTTCTCAGGAACTGCTAACCGAGTCATCACAACAGATGTGAGTTCAACGCTTTTGGACTCGGCTCTTTATCTTGATCAATCATCGACTGACCTAGATGCCTCTGACAATTCTACAGGTCAAGCCGCAGCAACAGCGATTGCTAATGGTGTTCAGCTATCAGGTAACCACACGCGGGATGCTTTTAATACATCACTTCAGGTGAATGGCACGGTTTCGACTGTGGTAATCACGATGACGGATTTGATAGATACATCGGGGCATACCGCATCTGATAACGTGACATCAACCGGTGGCTCCCTGGATAATATGGGCTTTACGATTTCTGGCAATACCCCTGTTGTCCCATCTCCAGGCGGGGTTTCTGCAGGCCTCAGATTGTGGGTCAAAGGCGATGCTGGTACGGGGACTACCACCGATGGTGCTGCCATCAACACCTGGAGTGACCAAAGCGGCAACAGTAATGATGTAGCCGTTACAGCGGCAGGTCGTGAGCCTACATACAGCAGCGGTAATGCTGGCTCTAACTATAACCCTACTGTTGTCTTCGATGGTCTTAACGATGGTCTGGAACTAGCTCCCTTTATGACCGGAGCCGAAGACGGTGGCTCGATCTTTGGTGCGGCAGCCAACAACGCGCCGGGAACAGTGTTTGACTACTTGGTAGTCTTTGGTATAGACAACCCGCATCTAGGCACTAACAGCGGTAGCGGAGGTGCACCTCTAGTCTGGATGAATGGCTCATCACCTATCAATGCGACCCATCCAACGTTACCTCAAGCGGGTCAAACCCATGTTTGGAGTTGGGAGTGGGATATGGCCAGTGAGCCTTCCAGCACCCTAAGCAACACGGGTGTAGATATTGTTTTTGATGGAGAAGTTTTCAATGCTCCCGATCTGGAGATTCGCGAGAGTTCCTTCGCCGATGGTGCGCCGAACACTGATCAGTTCCAGATTGGTTCCTACGAAGCAGT
>CALDSK010000031.1 GCA_937911865.1 uncultured Synechococcus sp. | reverse complement strand
TCCGGACATTGCATAAAGCAGAAAACCTCAATTCATATCTCTATTATGCAACGCCCGCTTTTTTTCTCACAAAGTTGCCAGAAAGTTGCCAGTTAGAAGCTATCAGTTAGAAATTTGTTAGGCCAGTTACTAGGCCAGCTGCCAGTCACAGCTGCCAGTCACAGTTGCCAGTCAGAGCCTAGAGTTTTTGTATACCTTCTCATGGATGTGGACATCACTGCATGAGGGTTCTCTCATAAATATTTTTTCATTAAGTGTTTCTCATGAACATCTTTCTCATGAATGTCTTCTCACAAAAACTTCATGACTAACTCAGCGCGCGCTGCGATTGTTAATAACAAGCGAACCTTCGGAATATTCTCGGGGGTAAAAGAAAGGGCAAAGATATGAAGGCTACTCGCATAATGGTTTATTCACACGATGCCTTTGGACTCGGTAATCTGCGCCGGATGCTAGCAATTTGTGAGCACTTGCTAGATAGCTGGTCTGAGCTATCTGTATTGTTGGTATCTGGCTCTCCGATGATCCATGAGTTTCGTCTGCCGAAAGGCTTGGACTATATTAAACTGCCTTGCTTGAACAGAGGTCTCTCGGGCGAGCTGTCTGCCAAGTATTTGGGAACATCAGCTCAAGAGACGGTGGCGTTGCGATCGCAGCTCATTCACTCGGCGGCTGTTCACTTTAAACCGCATTTGCTGCTGGTTGATAAAAAGCCAACGGGCTTACAGGGCGAACTGAGCGCCACCTTGAACTATATGCGCAAAGAGCTGGCCGACAGTAAGTGCGTGCTGCTGTTACGCGATATTCTCGACGCGCCAAAGAAGACGATTTCAGAGTGGCGGCGCTATGGCTACTACCAAACAATTCAATCTTTTTATGACCGAGTGCTAGTCGTCGGGATGCAAGCTGTTTTTGATCTGGTGCAGGCATATCGACTGCCGCTACCTGTGGCCCGTAAGGTTTACTACTGTGGTTACATTCGTAAGCCAGAAACCCTGAGAAAGGGGGGCGTGAACGTGCGATCGCAGCTGGGGTTAAACGCAGCCGATCGGCTGGTACTGGTCACCCCTGGGGGTGGAGAAGATGGCTACAGCCTGGTACATACTTACTTGAGTGGTTTGCAGCAGCTAGAGCGCTCAGGCGGCTGGCAGATGGAGGGCCAGCAGATAGAAGAACAGCAGAACGGTTTGGTTTACAGCCTGATTTTAAGCGGTCCAGAAATGCCGTCTGAGCTGTCTCAGCAGCTTCAGCAAGTGGCTGACAGCTGCTCTTCTCGCATTGTGCTGCAAAGCTTCACTCGTGAGATACTGCCCTACCTTCAGTCCGCCGATACAGTGGTGTCGATGGGGGGCTACAACACCCTGACTGAAATTTTGGCGCTCAGGAAGCGGGCGGTGGTTTTACCGCGCACGCAGCCCTCCAAAGAGCAGCTAATTAGAGCGTCGCGATTTGCCAAAAGAGAGTGGATAACGACGTTGAACGCTCAGCAAGCGACGCCAGCGGCGCTGATGCAGGCTGTGCTCAACGAGCTCAATCATCGCGGTTTAGCGCCAAATACTGTGAACTTTGAGGGACTCGCTCGGGTGGCCGATCATCTGCGCGCACTGATTTCACCAACACGGCCTGTTTTAGGCACTACTAATTCGCATGCTGGTGATTCAAGAACTACGAAGCTTTCGTCCTCAACCTCTTCTTCGTTGTTGTCGTCACCCGCTTCTCCTCCTTTATCCTCTTCTCAATATGCGATCGCATAGTGCGCCATTACATAGCGCGGTGACTTGGCGCAGTCAATTTCTTCATCAGCAACAAAATTACGACAGATAATTCATTCAAGGCAACACTATTCAAGGCAACACTTATGAAAAAGGTACTGTTCTACTGTCAGCATATTCTTGGTATGGGACATCTGATTCGCAGTATGGAGATTGCGAGAGGACTAACCGATAATTTTGAGGTCTGTTTCATTAACGGTGGTCAGGTCGTAGACGGATTTCAGGCACCGCCATCCGTACAAGTCGTTAATTTGCCAGCGATCAAGTCAGACGCCCAATTCCGCGAGCTGCAACCTGTTGATCCGGCTTTAAGTTTGGACTACGTTCAAACCTTCCGGCAGGAGAAGCTTTTAAGAATTTTAAGAGACTTTCAGCCCGATGTGCTCATGGTAGAACTCTTTCCTTTTGGCAGAAGACGATTTTCTTTTGAGTTGATTCCACTGATAGAAGCTGCAAAGGCTCAGGGTACTAAGATTGTTTCTAGCCTGCGAGATATTGTAGTCACCAAAAAGAATCAAGCGCGCCATGAAGCTAAAATTGTACGCCTAATGAATCAGTATTTCGACCAGCTGCTGATTCATGGCGATCCCATTCTTCATCCCCTAGAAGAGAGCTTTTCTAGAGTGGCGGATCTAACCTGTGATGTCCACTATACCGGCTATATAACGCAGCAGCCCGGCAGCAGCCGTTCCACGATTGTAGATCAGATGGTGCTGGCAAAAGCCGATCCGATGATTGTGGTAAGCATTGGCGGTGGGCGATTTGGCTATGAGCTGCTCGATGCCGTTATTCAGTCAGCGCCAATCTTAGAAAAAAAGCTTCCTCGGCATCGCATTCACGTGTTTGGGGGACCATTCATGCCTAACGACAAATTTTGGGACTTAAGAGTAGCTGCGCAAGACTCTCGAAACGTCCATATTCATCGCTACACGCCCAACCTGATGGCCTATATGGAGAAAGCTCAGCTTTCTATCAGCATGTCTGGCTACAACACCACGATGAACATTTTAACGACGGGTGTAAACGCGATGATGTTGCCTTTTACCGGTAACGATGATAAAGAACAGACAATGCGCGTGGACCGTTTGGCACAGTTAGGAAAAGTGCGCCGACTCTACGCAGAAGACCTCGTGCCATCACGATTCGCGGCGGCAGTGATTGAGCACTTACGGTATGAGCCTGCTCAGATTGAGGTGAATTTATCCGGGGTAGAAAGCACGGCTCACTGGATAAAAGCGTTGACAGAGGACAAGTGCTTTGCCGAAGCATCGGATTCTCCTGAGCAGTTTTTAGAGAGTTCGATGCCACAGATGAGGGTTGCTTAGTTTTGCAGGGCTGATAGAGACAATCCTTTAGCAGCTGTTAGTCCTGTTGATCAGGCTTAGTAATTAATCAGGCTTAGTCAGTTCGCGTGAGAGAGAACGTTTAATGAAAAAGATCATGATTTATTGCCAGCATTTAGCTGGTATGGGTCACCTCGTACGTTGTAGAGAGATTATGCGATCGCTCGCTGCGGACTTTGAAGTGTGCTTTGTCAGCGGTGGTCAAAGCGTGCCAGAGTTTCACCTACCTGCCAAGGTTGAGGTCGTTTATCTACCTGCGCTCTGGCAAAAGGGTGACCAGCTAGTGCCTTTAGAGCCAGGCTGCTCGCTAGACGCTGTGAAGACAAAAAGACAGCAGCTGTTACTTGAGACCTTTGAGCGATTTCAGCCAGATTGCCTGGTTACAGAATGCTTTCCTTTTAGCAAGATGAGCATGAAGTATGAATTGAGCCCGCTGCTTAAGCGGGCGAAGGCGTCGGCTAAACCTGTGCGGATTGTCTGTAGTCTCAGAGATTTGATCATGACTCAGCCGCTTTCTTCGGGGGCAAGAGAACGACGTGAAGCCAAGGTGAAACGGCTGATCAATCGGTTCTATGACGCAGTGCTAATTCACGCGGATCCCAGCTTTCAGCGGTTAGAAGATTGTTTTTCACTTGTCAGTTCATTGAACTGTGAGATTGTTTACACTGGCTATGTTGCTCAGCATTTATCCAAAGCGTCGCCGTTAGCCTCAATTCAGCAGCCTCCTAGCATTTCTTCTAGTATTTCTCCTAGCATTGTTGCTAGTGCGGGCGGCGGTAGGCACGGCTATTCACTCCTCAGCGCTGTGATTTCTGTAAGTTCTTTACTCAGGGAAAGGTTTGCGCACCATATTTATATTTTTGCTGGGCCTTTTATGCCGAAAGAAGATTTTCTGAAACTTCAGCAGGCCGCCGCCGATAAATCGAATGTAACGCTGCGTCGCTATACTAACCAGCTGTTGAGCTACCTGACTCAGGCCGATTTGTCGATTAACTTGGGTGGCTATAACACCACTATGAATCTGTTAAGTACGGGTGTGCGATCGCTCTTATTACCGTCCCTCAACCCCAGTCAAACAGACGAGCAGCGTATCCGTGCTGAAAAGCTGGCTAGCCTGGGCGTTGTAAATCTGCTGAGTGCTGAAGACCTGGCGCCTGAAAGGCTGATGGGTGCGATCGCCTCTACGCTTACTCAGCGCCCCGCTCCGCATCGAATCGACTTGCAGGGTGCTAGCAATACTGCCAGCTACCTTCGAAATCTGCTGATAAAGAAAGCTCAGCCAGTGCTCGTAGAAGCTAGCTAGATCATTAGGCACAAACACTAAAACAATCCAGAAAAGATGAAGAAAAAAGTTTGCATAACGACCTTAGAATTCCCCCCCGATATTGGGGGCGTCGGTGAATCAGTGAGCCGAATTGCTCACATGTTAATTGACCTGGGTTACGAGGTTCATGTAGTTGTTTTTCGTGCGGTTTTTCGCACTGAGAGAGCCATGGCAGAGGCGGGCCAGTTTCGCGCGGCTAGCTGCCTAACTGACCGACAGGCTGATATCACCGTTCATCGCCTACAGCCTGCTGTACGCTCTGATGCTGCCAAAGCGCAGGACTATTTGTGCGACCTGTACAGCCAGCTTAAAGCGCTGCACCAAACCTATCAATTCGATATTTTTCACGCCTTTTTTATCAATGAAATGGGCTTTTTAACCACGCTGCTGGCAAAAGAAAACAACTTACCCGTAATCAACAGCGTGCGAGGTGCGGACCTTAATAAACACATCTTCAGCCCAGCTCAGTTTGGTCAAGTTGTTTGGACACTGTCTCACTCCACTTGGACAACCTTCGTTAGCAAAGACCTGATGCAGCGAGCTCGCGTATTAGCCCCCGAAATCATCCCCCGCTCGACTGCTTTCTGGAACTCGATTGTTCCCTTTTCATTTGATGGTTTGTCAACGCCTCCGCTCGCTGGCCAGCTGCAAGGCACGGTCATTGGCTCGGTAGGCAGCTTTCGTGACAAAAAGGGCCTGGAGTATTTGATCGAAGCCTGCGAATCGCTCGCTCAAAGACACGCTGTGACACTGTTACTGGTTGGCGATTTTGCTGAAAAAGAGCGCGGCTATTGGGACCACGTGCTCGCCCAAAGTGACTTTGCAAAGCATATTGTGGTGACCGGCAAACTGAGCCGTCAGGAGGCGATCACATATCTTCCTTATATGGATATTTTTGCCATTCCATCCCTCAGAGACGGCTGTCCTAATGCCATGCTAGAAGCCATGCTAGCGGCCAAGTCAATCGTGGGCGCTCGGGTGGATGCGATTGGCGAAATGATAGAAGATGGCGTGGATGGTCTGCTGGTGCCTCCTGGCGATAGCCTGGCCCTAGCAGGAGCCCTGTACCGCCTGATGCAACAGCCGGGCCTGCAAGAGCAATTGGGCATTGTTGCTCGGCAAAAAGCGTTGACTCAGATGGCCCCAGTCATAGAACAACAGAACTGGAGAGACGTTTATCAGCAGGCCTTAGCCGTTGGAGAATCTGGTAGAGAATCTGTTGGCGTTCCTGCCCGAGAGCCTATCCGAGAATTCATCTGAAGTCTGCCTGGGAATCTACCTCGGAGTACGCAAAAGAGTACGCTCAAAAGCGAACTTGGAAAATAACCCGATTAAAGCAACTTCTTATTTGAATGTATGACAATGATCAAGCGCGCCCGACCAAAATCAATCAGGCAAACGCTGCTAAGCTGGCGGCGAATTCTTCAGCGGTTTTGGCCACAAATTCGTAAGCAAAAAGGGCTGCTGATTCTGGCAAGTCTGGCCCTGCTAACAAAAGTATTCTCTCGTCTGATTGCCCCCTGGCCGCTCAAGCTGATATTTGACTTTGTGCTGGTGCCTGAGGCTCATGATACGCAGCTTGACTGGTCTGTGCTGCGTAATATGAACACCGATATGCTGCTGATGGTCCTGGCGTTTGCCATTATCGCCACTGCGGTATTTCGCGCTATGTCTGCCTACCTAAGTCTGGTGGGGCTTTCGGTCGCCGCTAGCCGTATCATTGCCGAAATTCGCGCTGATCTATACGCCCATATTCAACGGCTGTCGCTCTCTTTTCACTACAGCGCCAAAAGCGGCGATCTAATTACGCGTATCACAAGCGATGTGAGTACGTTGCGCAGTGCCACAGTAGATGCCACCCTGCCGCTGATTGTCGATACGCTCACCTTTATCAGTATGGTCGGGGTGATGTTTTGGATTGACTGGGAGCTAGCGCTGATCGCTTTAGCCGTGTTTCCGCTGTTCGTTATCTCTAGCTTCAAGCTGACCCGACAGATCAAAAAAGTCTCGCGTCAGCAGCGGCACCGTGAGAGTGCGATGGCAGCGACGGCAGCTGAGGCGCTAGGTGCCATCAAGGTGGTGCAGGCGCTATCTTTGGAGCGGCGCTTAGAAAAAATATTTGAAGACGACAATCGCCAGAGTTTAGAAGACAGTGCGCATACACAGCAGCTTTCGGCAGGGCTACAGCGAACAGCTGAAATTTTGGTGGCGATCGCAACTGCGCTAGTGCTGTGGCGAGGGGCCATTATCGTGCAGCAGGGCAACGCTACCCCAGGCGATCTGCTGGTGTTTGTCAACTATCTCAAAACAGCGTTCAAGCCTGCGCGCAGCCTAGCCAAAGAAGCGGCCAAAATCTCTAAAGCTAGCGCTTCGGGCGAGAGAATTATGGACCTCTTCGATTTAGTCCCCGGTGTTCGAGACCAACCGCGCGCTATCAAGGCGCAGCCATTTCGCGGGGCTATTTTGTTCCAGGAGGTGTCTTTTGCCTATCCCCAAGCAGGTATATTGGCCTCAAGTGAATTGGCTTCAGGTGCGTTTCCCTCAGATAGGCTAGCCTTAAATAACATTAGCTTTAAGGTGAAAGCCGGGCAGCATATCGCGCTAGTTGGCCCGTCAGGCAGCGGTAAATCGACCCTGGTTAGTCTGTTGCTCCGTCTGTATGACCCGCTTGCAGGCCAAGTCTACATCGATGGTAATGATATAAGAGATTATCAGATAGACTCTTTGCGCCAACAGATCAGTATTGTCTTGCAAGATAGCGTGCTATTTGGGGCAACGGTACGAGAGAACATTGCTTACGGTACGGTAGGCGCGAGTGAACGCGATATCGTTCAGGCAGCCAAGCTCGCCAATGCTCACGACTTCATCATGGGTTTGCCCCACGGCTACGACACGCCGATGAGTGAGCGAGGTGCGACCCTTTCTGGAGGACAAAGGCAGCGAATTGCGATCGCAAGAGCCGCTGTCAGAAAAGCCCGTATCGTGATTTTAGACGAGCCGACCGTCGGCCTAGATAACAAAAGTGAAAAGATTGTCAATGAAGCGCTGGGCCGCTTGATTCAAAACACCACCACCTTTTTGATTACCCACGACTTAAGGGCTGCTGAAAACTTCGACCGAATTTTTTACATCGAAGACGGGCAGCTCATAGAGAGTGGGACGCACTCAGCGCTGATGCGGCAAGCCCAGCATTACGCCGCGCTGTATGAGATGCAAACTGTTTAATTAGGAGAGTTAACTAAGAGGAAGATCCTTATGCATCAGCCACAAGTTAAGCCACAAGTTAGGTCACAGGTTACAATTGTTGTTGTTCCTAGAGAACGCTTTCAGTTCACTCAGAAGTCTCTAGAAAGCCTGTACGACAATACCCAGCATCCCTTTCACCTAATCTACGTTGACAACAATTCGCCTGAACATATTCAGTCTTATTTAGAAGCTCAAGTCTCAGAAAAAGGAATTGAGCTAGTCCGCTCAGACTATTTCCTCTCTCCCAACCAGGCTAGAAACGCTGGACTGCGCCGGGTGCAAACGCCCTATGTTGTCTTTGTGGATAACGATATTATGTTCTCGGCTGGCTGGCTAGCGGCGCTAATGCGCTGTAGCAAAGAGACAGGTGCATCTGTTGTGGGCTCCTTAGTCTGCCAGTATGAGCCGCTTCACAGCATCGTGCATTGCATTGGCGGTGACTATATGAGCCCAGAAGAATATTCTCTGTTTTCTAGGGGTGAAAGTGGCCCGAACAACTCGCTAACCTCTCCCGGCAAGTGGACGATAGAAGAGAAAACCTACTATCAAAATCAGCCAATTTCTGAGGTGCGATCGCAAATAAAAAGACATACGGCGGGCGTTATCGAATGCCACGCTATGCTGGTCCGGACCACTTTGTTCAATCGACTTGGCCTGCTGGACGAAGGCTTCTCTTGTACAAAAGAATATTTAGACTTTTGTATGCTGGTGACTCGGTTGGGCGAGCCGATTTACCTGGAGCCTACTTCTGTCGTCACCTTTTTGACGCATCCGCCTGCGCCGCCGCTTTTACTGAGCGATTTACCTTACTTTATGCTGCGCTGGAGCGACGCCTGGGAGAAAGAGAGCTTAGAACACTTTCAACAGAAGTGGAATCTTGCGGACAGTAAATATTTTCAGAAGCGCTACAAAAAGCTGGGTCAGCGCCGCCGAAAAGAGTTGATCAAGCCGCTAGTGGCTCAATTTACCTTCTTGAGTAAACCTGCCCAGAAGTGGCTAGAAAAACGGCTGGTCCAAGTTGAAAAGCTGTTCAATCGGTATCTTTCCAAGCAGTATCAACGCGCCCTTGATAGTGAGATTATGCCGCTGATTTCTGACTACCCAGCCCCCTCGTTTCCTGAAAAAGATATCTCCCAGCAGCGTCAGTTCTCTAAAGCTCAATCTTCTCAGCTGCAATCTTCTCAGCCTCAATCTTCAGAAGAACAGTCTTCTGAAGATCAATCTGCCAACCTTACTCAGCTGCAGCGCCAAGTGGCTTCTCTTCAGACGTCTGCCAAACGCTAGGCCCTTGCTTCGCAGATATCGCCTACAGACAGTTGACTCTTGCTTTAGCAAGAACTAACTGTAGGCTGCTTTGTTCATCTACTTATTACTTACTAGGAGACTTTTCCTATGCTTTATCACGACTTTGGCCAAACTGGTTTCAAAACCTCTGCCATCGGTCTAGGAACCTGGAACATTGGCAATCAGTGGGGCCCGATTGAAGAAGATCAGGCGATCGCAACCGTACGACGGGCTATCGACGAAGGTATTAATTTACTCGACACAGCTGAATCTTATGGTATCCCTGCCGGACTCTCAGAAGAGCGATTGGGCAAGGCGCTTGTCGGCATTCGCGACAAAGTGCTGGTCACGACTAAGATTGGTCGCTGGGGCCGACGCACCGGTCAGATGGTGCCTATGACCACTACAGATATGGTGCGCCTCTGTGTCCATGCCTCGCTTTATCGCCTCAAAACAGGCTATGTAGACATCATGCTTTGCCACGAGGGCAAGCTAGACGATCCGCAGATGGCAGACACCTATTTGGACGGGTTCGACTTGCTTCAGCAGCAGGGCTTAATCCGCACATACGGTATCTCAACCGATCGGCTAGCTGTCCTGAAACTGTTCAATTCAAGAGGCACCTGCCGCGTAGTAGAGACCGATTATTCTTTGTTGAACCGGAGCGCGGATAAAGCGTTCTTGCCTTACTGCCAAGAGCACGGAATTGCGGTGTTAGCCAGGGGACCTCTGCACAAAGGGCTGCTGTCGGGCAAATACTCTGCGCAGACCGTATTCACCGATACGGTTCGCTCTGAGTGGTACAAAAACGAAAAATCTAAGGCGAAGCTGGCCCGGAAGCTAGAGAAAGTAGAGAAGCTGAAAACAGCTGTTTCTCCAGGGGCAGACATGGTCAAAGCTGCGCTACGGTTTGTGATTTCTCATCCGATTGCACCCGTTGCGATCGCTGGTGCCAAATCCCCCGAACAGGTTGTCATCAATGCTGATGCAGGAGCCCAGCTACTATCTGCTGACGAGAGAGGGCATCTCATTCAATTCACCAAACTGAAGGATCCAGCACTTGCGATCACCTAACAACATTATTCTATTCACCGCTGTTGTCTTTTGTCTGATGAATGGAGATCTAGCAGCTATTGCAGACACTAGAATTAGAGGAGAATTTGAATACAATGTAGACAAGAGCACGCTGAGCGAGTGGAAAATTGGTCCTGCGTTTCAGCTCGATGAGTCTACAGAACTTGAAGTCCCTATTGGGCAAGAAGAGAATACATGGCTAGTCAGGCCAGAACTGACATACGAAATTGAGGCTAACGATACGCTCAGCTTTGAATTTAGTTTGGGTGTTGAATCCAAATTCGTAGATGGCTCTATCGAAGGGTTTGGTGGTATCGAAGGCCGCGTCGATTTTTGACCTCATTTTTTAACCTCATTACAGGGAACAGTTACCATGATATCTACTGAAAAAAAGAGACCCAAGGCCACCATCATCGTCGGCCCTAGAGAGCGTTTTAGCCATACTGAGCAATGTTTGGAAAGCCTCTATGCAAACACTGACTATCCCTTCGATTTGGTGTTTGTTGATGTTTGTTCGCCGAAACCGGTCGAGCGCTATATTCAACAAAAAGCGAAAAAAGAATCTTTTGAGGTAATTCGCACGTCTAGATATATTTCTCCTAATCAGGCTAGAAATGTTGGCCTGCGCCACGTCCTCTTATCGCATGCCGATACTCAGTATGTTGTTTTTGTAGAAAATGATGTGATCTTTAAGACAGGCTGGCTGAGTCGGCTAATCGACTGCGCTGAGGAAACTGGCGCGGCTGTGGTCGGTCCGCTGACCTGTCTTGGCAGCCCGGCTCATCAGGTCATTCACAATGCTGGCGGCCGCTCGTACATTAAAACTGACTTGAAGCGGGGCCAGCCCAGACGAAAAATTAAACAGTCTGCTTACTTGACCGGACAGCCCGTCGCCAAAGTGCCTGAAGAGCTTGGCCGAGTGAAATGTGACTATGTTGAGTTTCACTGTATGCTAGCGCGCACCTCTATTTTTAAGACAGCACCCTTTGAGCGCACTCACGGCCTGCTAGATGAGGGCATGATGGCCACACGTGAGCATATCGACTTTTGCTTTATGGTGACAGAAGCTGGGGGGACTATTTATAGCGATCGCACGTCTGTCGTCACCACCGACACCATCGGTATCTCTAACAACAAAACCGGCCTGATGGAATGGTTCGGTCAGTTTAAGCTGCCTGACTTTAAGCTCTACGATCTGCCCTACTTTATGCTGCGCTGGAGCGATGCCTGGGATCTGGCTAGCCTGAATCACCTACGCCAAAAGTGGGATCTCGCCGAAGATAAATACTTCAAAAAACGCTATGCCGGTTTGGGTGGACGCCGCCATGAACTGCTGGTTAATCCGCTGGTTGATCGACTTACCTTTGGATGAGGCAGCACTCGTCTGAGATAGCTTTTGAATGCAATAGAGCGCAAGCTCAATCACGCCCTCTACAATCGCTATATCAACAAACATCCTGAAGCGCCGCAGCCCATCGAACTCACTACGGTTCGTCAGACGCTGCAAAGAACCTTTCAAGTGAGTCAATAGCCTTGGGTAATTGTTATGATTTCATCTACTACTCGCGTAATTCTTGTTCGCCATGGTCGCAGCACGTTTAATGACCAGGGCCGCTATCAGGGTAGCTCTGACGACTCTGTGCTTACTCAACAGGGCCTAGAGACCGCCCGGCTCGTGGGCACTTACTTCAACCGGCGCTTTCCTTCGAATACCGCAAAAGCAGTCGCCGATCGATTCCCGGGCCGATCGATTGAGCCTCTGTCTGAATCGCCAATCGATCTGATCTATACCAGCCCGCTACGTCGGGTTCAGCAGACGGCTGAAGCCATTGCACAGGCGATCGCACCTTCTATGCGTCCACCTATTGTTGTTAATCACGACCTAAAAGAAATCTCTCTTTCACACTGGGAAGGGCTTACCTATGCCCAGGTCAAGCAGCAATATCCTCAGCAGTACCAGCTCTGGCAGCAGCGCCCTGAACAGTTTCAGCTATCCGTTCGTTCGGATTACACAACTGCCTGCTCAACTGTTTATGCAACAGAGGCCATAGCTTATGCAACAGAGGCCATAGCGGGCTCAACAATGACTCAATCCGCTAAAGCTGCCACTGTGGTGGCAACTCGCACTTACTTTCCGGTACAAACGCTTTATCAGGCGGCGCAGTATTTTTGGAAAACAGTCTTACCACAGCACTCAGGTCGTACATTGCTAATTGTTAGCCACAGTGGAACTATTCATGCGCTTGTTAGCACTGCTTTAGGGCTTTCGCCTAGCTTTCATCACAGCCTTCAGCAGTCTAACTGCGGCGTTAGCGAACTCACATTCACTACTCGCTCACCAGTTAATGGGCCAGAGGCCGACATCGCATCCGATAAAAAAAGATCCGATAAAAGAGAAAGTCTCTCATCTCTTGGATACGACGTTCAGCTGCATCAGCTTAATCAAACCTCTGCAATAGGAGAAAGGCTTCCCAAGATAAAGGTGAATAAAAAGGGACTGCGCTTGCTGCTGCTGCCCAGCGATAGCTTGCAGCCTGAAGCCTGTAAACAGCTGTCTACTAAAATTGGTCAGCTGCCGCTTGATTTTTGTGTCGCTGCCGATATCACCTCATCGAGTCTGTCTGCACTGATGCAGCATTGTTCTAGCGTGCTGTGTCTAGAGGCCAAAACAGTCGAGTTTTTACAGGCGTGGCGACAGCAGCTCGCGGATTCACCTCGGTCTGCTGAACCGCTGATAACGGCGCTTGTCGTCGCACCTGCTGCTAGTATTCAGATGCTATTGATGCAAACGCTGGGCCACCGTGTGAATGTGCTGATGCCCAACTTCTCTGCTGTAGAAAGGCGCTGCATTGCGCTTCGACCTCATCACCTCAGCGTTGTTCATTATCCCTACCAGCATCGGCCTGTTGTTCAAGCGATTAATGCTGCCTGCTGACGGTACTTTGCCTTTGATAGCTTTTGAAGCGTTGCTTCAGACACTGACGAAAGGCTACAACCCATAGCAGGTAAGCAACGCTTCAAAAGCCAATGTCCTAATGCATTAGGACATTGGCTGTGTCAGATCTTTTTTTCAAGGTCTCTGGCTAGGTCTCTGGCCAGCGCTACTTTCTCAGACGCTCAAGAACAGCGTTCGCAACGGTCTCTTTTCCTGTTTTATCTAGCTGTTCGGTTTTTCTCGGTGGCAACAAATCCTCGACTAGAAAAGACCAGTCGCCGTCAAAGAAAGACTGTACATCGACGATGCGGTGAGGCGCATAGTCTTGAATGCCGTCGATTAGAATTTGGGCTTCAGCAAACCCTTCACGGGTAATGGTGATCACTCCTTTGTCGAGCAGGCAGGCTTCGGCAAAGGTACTGTAGCCGGGCTTAGAAAAAATGCGATCGCACACAATCATCCAGTCGACAGGCCGCATCGACTGATCCATCACCCGGTATAGGTTGGGTAGGTTTGGCGCATCGCGATCAAAGGTGATGAACTGCCAGTCTGGAAATTGATTGAGCGCCTGGTAGGGAATGGTGGATAGGCCAAGCCCGCCAAAGGTTAAGAGAACCGTGTGACTGCTTGGCGTATCGCTCTTCATCAGCGACCTTAGATACGCTTCGCCGTATGTAGGGGTTCCTCCGGTCAGGCCGATATCGATCACATTGGGCATGGACGACATGGGTGCATGAAACGGCATCCGAAAGGTTTTTTCTGCGTGGCTACAGCATTCTCCAATCCAATCAGCGATCGCCCCAAAAGCTCGATTTTCTTGCACCCAGGGCCGGTAGATAAAGTCCCAGCCAAAATTGCCCATCATCCAGCAGGGCACGCCTGCGTGATGGGCAATTTTGGCCATCAAAGGTGGAATATCTGCCAGCACCAAATCGACACCGGCCGACTGTAAAAAGGCCGCTTCCTCAGCAATCAGGGCTTCCTGATCGGCCTGGATTCTTTGCATAGCCGCTAGCGTTGCTGGCTTATCCATGGTTAGACTATCGCTCTGCAGCACGCCAACATCGAACCGAACGGGCCGATGCAAATAGTCACCTTTCAGATAGCTATCGAGCAGCCACTTAGGCGACTTAGTCGCCATAATCAAGGTCAGCGGTACGCCCTTTGCCTCACAACAGCGACGGATCTCAGCCGCAATAGAGGCCGCGCGCGTAGCGTGACCAAAGCCATGATTCGTAACTGCAATGTAGAGAGTGGGCATAGTTGGCGGCGTAGCTATAGCGTTGGTGACTTTGCTTAGCGTGCAGCATATCGGCTAGAAGCAATACATAGCACCAGACAAAGTAACTAGCGGTCTTACGAATGCATCCGAGAACCGCAATATAAGCTAGCGACCAGCCAAGTACCCCTGGCCGATCGCTACAGTTAAGAAAAGATTCCCAGAAATAATATACTTTCATATGAACAACACTGGGGAAAACATACTTTTTCTCCATCGGGGTTTCATCGTTTATTCAGTTGAGTATTCATCAGTAAGTATTCATCAGCAAAAAGGGCCCACCGCAAATGGTGAGCCCTTCTTGCTATCTATATCAACGTCAGCTGTCGAGGAGAAGTCTTAAACCGTCTACAGCTGAGGTACAAACCGCTCCTTTTCAGGAACAGTCGTGTACTCACTCACAATCTGACGGAATTCGTCGCCGTCAATCGACTCCTTTTCAATCAGTAAGTCAACCACACGGTCAATCACATCACGATTGTCGCGAATGATATTGCAGGTATCGTCGTAGCACTTCTGCACGATTTCGCGCACCGCTTTGTCGATCTTAGAAGCAATCTCTTCAGAGTATTCAGAGCGACCACCCCAGCTACCGCCGAGGAAGACTTCACCCTGCTCACTCTCCAGCGCCAGCTGACCGAGATCGTCAGACATCCCGAACTTAGTGACCATCTGGCGAGCCATGCTAGTGACCTGCTGCAAATCGTTCCCTGCACCAGTTGTAATTTCAGCATCGCCAAAGATGACCTCTTCAGCCGCTCTACCGCCCAGTGCACCGCAAATACGAGCCTTAAGCTGAGCGCGAGAAATGAGCATCTGGTCTTCACTAGGCGTAAACCAGGTCAAACCCTGCGCCTGACCGCGAGGAATCAGAGTCACCTTCTGCAAAGGATCGTGCGCCTTAATCATGGTGGCAATAATCGCGTGACCAACTTCGTGATACGCAATCAAGCGCTTGCTCTTACCATCTGTAAGCGGCGTGCCTTCCATACCTGCCACGACGCGGTCGATGGCGTCGTCGATTTCCAGCATGGTTACCGCTTCTTTGCGGCGGCGTGCGGTCAAAATGGCCGCTTCATTCAACAGGTTCGCCAGGTCTGCACCGGTAAAGCCAGGCGTACGGCGAGCAATGGTGTCTAGTGAGATATCATCGGCGACCTTTTTATCGCGAGCGTGTACTTCGAGCACTTCGCGGCGGCCTTTGATGTCGGGCGGATCAACCGAGACCTGTCGGTCAAAGCGACCGGGACGCAAGAGCGCGGAGTCAAGTACATCAGCGCGGTTAGTCGCTGCAATCACGATGATGCCAGTGTTCCCCTCAAAGCCGTCCATTTCTGTTAGCAGCTGGTTGAGCGTTTGCTCACGCTCGTCGTTACCGCCACCGATACCGGCACCACGAGAGCGACCGACCGCATCAATCTCGTCGATGAAGATGATGCAAGGTGCGTTTTCCTTAGCTTTTTTGAACAGGTCGCGAACGCGGGACGCACCCACACCGACGAACATTTCTACGAATTCAGAACCGGAGATAGAGAAGAAAGGTGTACCGGCTTCACCTGCGATCGCCTTAGCCAAGAGTGTTTTACCCGTTCCAGGTGGGCCAACGAGTAGGACACCTTTAGGAATACGCGCGCCAATAGCCGTAAAGCGCTCAGGCTTCTTCAAGAAGGTCACTACTTCCTGTAGCTCTTCTTTGGCCTCTTCAATCCCAGCGACGTCATCGAACATAACGCCCGTTTCTGCTTCCATCATGAAGCGCGCCTTGGACTTACCAAAGTTCATCGCCTGGCCGGGGCCACCTGCACCCCCGTTAGAGCGGCGGAAGAGAAAGAATAAGCCACCAATTAGGAGAATGGGGAACAAGAGGTTCCCAAGAATGCCAATCAACGCACCGTCGTTGCGAGGCTGGTGCGAATCAAGACTAATGTCGGATGTGCGGAGTCGCTCAACAAGCTCAGGTGCGTTACCCGGCAGGTCTACGCGCCAGCGCTGAACTTTGTTGTCGATTTGGGGATCAACCGCTTCTATGATGGCTGTGCGGCCACTGTCGTAGAAGTCAACGGAGGTGACTCGACCTGCGTCTAAATAGTCCAAAAATCGTCCGTAGGTCATGCTAGTGCTAGCAGTATTACGGCCGGAATCAACGGGATCTACACTACCGAAGGAACCCTGCCAGAGGAAAAATCCAACCACAAGAAGGGGCATTGTCCACAGTAGGGCAGTTTTCCAAGAAAATTTCATAACTCGGTGGCCTCTGTTAAATAGATAGTCGTCTGTCGGGATGTTCTGTAGGCGTACAGAGTCCGCGCAGGCGATGCTCAAAAAGGCTGTGTGACCGGCTAACCTTCGCTAACGAGCGAATGCTTAACGGCTTGAGGCAAAAAGCTGAAGCAAAAGCTTAAGTGTTTAGCGCAAAGCGTTAAGAGATCACAAGCTTTATGAGACTTGTCTTTACTAAATTTAACGTAAATTCCTCAAATACAGCAATCAAATCTTCCTGACGATTGGCATTTTTCGCTACTGAAAATCAAAATTAAGCCTGACTGACTTGGGTTTGAGACATTTAAAGTTTTGTGCCTGATGATTGATCCCGGTAGGTTAAGACAATCTAAAAGTATGTAACAAGTTTGTTTACATTTAGATTTCTATGTCTCCGTGAGGATGCCAGTGATGAGGATGTCATTGATGAGGATGCTAATCCATCAGACACGTTACGTCAGGTCGATAGCTGCGGCCAATCGCTGCTGGTCGAAGCCGCGACGGTGCAAAATCACCCAGGATTCAGCCAAATCAGGTCCTTGCATATCTCCCATCAGGGCAGCTCTGAGCGATCGCATAATCAACCCCTTCTTCACCCCCAGCGCCTTGGTTACCTGATTGATCACGCCCTTCGCGTCGGCCGTCTCATTGATTGGCGTTTCAGCAAGCGCGGCCATTACCGCCTGCATGGCTTCGGCTACCCCTGCTTTCCCTAGCTGCTCCTTTGCCTTCTCACTAAATTCCATTGTCGGTGTTACAAAGAAATGCCCCAGCTCTACGCAGTCCTTTAGCCGAGTTAGGCTCGGCCCAATCATGGCCACCAGCGGTAGCAGCCAGTCTTTATCCGCCTCTGCGTCAAACCCATAGTCGGCTTCTTTCCAGTAGGGCATTAGCATCGGCAGTAGCTCCTCAGCAGGCTTCTCGTGCAGATACTGTGAGTTAATCCAATCGAGCTTATTCCAGTCAAACTTAGCGCCCGCCTTGTTGACCCGATCAAAGCTAAACAGCTTGGCGGCTTCTTCTAGGCTAAACAGCTCCTGCGCGTCCGGTGCTGACCAGCCCAAAAGCGTCATATAGTTCGCTAGCGCTTCAGGGGTGAAGCCCATCTGCTGAAAATCGTCTACAGATGTCACGCCATCCCGCTTCGAAAGCTTTGCTCCCTGCTCATTCAAAATCAGCGGCGTATGCGCAAACTCGGGCACTTCAAAGCCCAAAGCCTCGTACAGCAAAATTTGCTTGGGCGTGTTACCGACATGGTCTTCCCCTCGAATGACGTGGCTAATCGCCATATCCGCGTCATCTACGACGACGACAAAGTTATAGAGCGGCTGGCCAACGTCCGAACCAGACGATGCTCTAGCAATCACCATATCGCCGCCCAGGTCTTGCCCTTTCCAGCTCACCGGACCGCGCACGAGGTCGTTCCACTTAATCTCTCGCTCATCGTCAATCTTGAAGCGAATAACAGCCGGGCGACCTTCCGCTTCAAAGGCTTTAATTTGCTCGGCGCTCAGGTCACGGTGCTGATTGCTATATCGTGGAGCCGCCTTACGGGCTTTCTGTGCGTCTCTCATCGCGCTCAGCTCGTCTGGCGTTTCGTAAGCCCGATAGGCTAACCCTTTATCGAGGAGCATCTGTACCTGCTCTCGATACATCTCTAGCCGTTGCGACTGATAAAACGGACCTTCATCCCAGTCCATTCCCAGCCATTTCAAGCCTTCAACGATGTTGTCCGTATACTCAAGCTTAGAGCGCTCTAGGTCCGTGTCTTCTATTCTCAGCAAAAACTTACCGCCCTGATTACGGGCAAACAGCCAGTTAAACACTGCGGTACGGGCAGTCCCGATGTGAAGGTTTCCGGTGGGGCTAGGCGCAATACGAACGCGAAATTACATGGCGAGAGAGGGGTGAAGAGAGCAGTAGTTGATGCTGTGACTATTGTATAGCAGTCGCCGGATGCATTTGACGACTGTCTTGGTGGACGTATCCTGAGCGCCGCAAAGCGACGCGCTTACCACCGCTGCTGGCTACTTAGCTCTGCATACAGCACAGGGGTCACTGATTGAAGCTATACAGAGCTGCTATATAGAGCTGCTATGCAGAGGTTAGGAGTGGCAGCGGTGAGAACAAGCAGAAATCAGTGATTCTCCTGACATCTACCTTCGACCTAGAAAGAAAATCGTTACAATTGAGTTCTCTCGTTGGAGAGTAGTCATCATTTCTTCACACATGTTACTAAGCAGATCCACGGGTCCTTCCGTTCAATGGCTTCTTTCCTATCCGCTATCTCAAAATTTCTGCGTCGTTTATTCGGAGCTGATCGCAGCGGCTTGAGCCGTTCTTTTCAGCCTCAATCCTCGCAGCGCACAAACAACACCACTGTCACAGATCGTCCCCCGCCTGTTCGTGACGGTAGCGCGGTGTCAAAAACTACCGCTGCGGCTGTTTCAGATTTTGTTGTTCTAGAGCTAAGACAGCTGGTGTACCAAGCAACCTGCGATATGCCGAAAGCGCGTATGCACGCTGGGCAATTTGGCTCTAGGTTGCGAAAAATTGATCCCTCTTTTAGCTACGAAAAATACAACTTCACCAAGTTGATTTATCTGTTGGAGGCCGTGCCCGACATCGTCAGCTTAGAGCGCGTAAACAATCCAGGAGCTGCTCCGGCTTATTACATTCGTTCAGTTCTAGACGTAAAGTCACTGCTTAGGCGGGTGATGGAGGGGTTTGACAGTGAAGACGGCTGGGTCCATGTTGGTAGCGTCGTGAGCGCAATGGCCGCTGAAGTACCCGGTTTCTCTGTTCATACCTACGGTTTTTCTCAGCCTCACTCCTTCCTAGAGAGCCGCGTTGATTTAGTTGAATTCAACCCCGATAACAGTGACTATGTTCGTTTGCGTCAGCCTGTATCGACAGCGCCTGGGGTAACGACTGAGCAGCCAAAGCGTATTTCGAGACCTAGACGCGTACTGCCCGGGCCAACCGTCAAAGTAATGACCACTCGCCGGGTCTCTTCACAGACGAGCGCTAACCCAGTCGATGGGCAAAGTCCACATCGCAACGGTTTTGTCAGTTCTGGCGTTGCGAATCTTAGCCCTGCAAGTTCTAGTTCTATAAATTCTCGGCCCCCAAACTCTCGGACCGCAAACTCTCGGATCGTAAATCCTCGAACTGGGCGGCCTCGGACGATTGTGCATCTGTCGAAGTTTGCCGGGTTTACGCCGCAAGTGCTTAACCAAAAGGTGAGTGAGCTAGCTGCGATCGCCCTTTCCGAACGCTGGTACTTTGGCCCTCAGCCGCCCGACTACTTAGCCTACCCCATCCTCAAAAGCTACTTGCGCTACACCTTTATCCGCCTTCAGCACGAGCGCAAAGTCATCACCAGCACCAACCCGCAATACCGCGCCTTCAACACTGGCTTGTTAGATAAGCTCCTGCGCCCGATTTACGCGCTGCTTATCTCTAGCCCCTCATCTCAGCAAGCCTGGGACCTTGCATTTTGCATCTCGGGTGAAGGCCCCACTGGCAAGACGCTGGTCGCCAACTTTACCGATCTGCCGACTGCCGCCAACTATCTAAGCAACCCTTCAAGAGTCTTTTATCATCTTGGTGCTGGTCCCCCGGAAGTCGATTGGCACCACGTTATCAAAGACAACATGGAGCGCCTACCTCCTGCCTTCTTAGCCCAGTACTCTCCTACCAACTTCACCTACCGCAATACCCAACTTCTCAGCAGCAGCGAATTCCACGCCTACAAGAAGAGCTTCGCCACGGCCTTGGACAATGACCCCGTTGCCTATCGCAACCTCGTGAACCGTCTGGAAGAAGCCCTCTCTCGTACGTTGTTGAAAACGCAGATAAACTACAAAACGGCAGTGCCTACCTACTACCCCAATATCAACAGCATTGATTTGTTGTTACCCATTTGCCTGGTAGAAGAAGACGTTGCTGACTGTGCAATTGTGGCCCGTCAGGCTGAGTCGGGTAAGTATATTGGCCACACCATCTTGACGCTACGGCAGGCCTACAACAACGCTCGCCTTATCTGCAAGCTTGATGAGCACTGGCTCACCCGGTCTATGGCGCTCAGTCAACAAGACTTTGAAGAAGAGGAGGATGACTCTGAAGAGTTTGAAGCAGATGAGGAGGATTTGAGCGCGATCGCTCCATGACTCTATCAGCCTCCATGACTCTATCAGCCTCTAACTCTCCTTGGTCACAGACGATTGTTCTACTTGCTAACGTTTCGTGGCTTGACTATCTAGAAGAATCAGCATATCTTCAGATCTAGGCTGTGTAACATATGTCACAGCCCTTCCTCAGAACTCAATTTCACTTAGCACCATCGGCAGGTGTGTCACCACCTACCGACGGCTAACCCCCAGGATTACGCGGCAATCCCGGCAGCTAGGGTTTACTTTAACCTAGCCACCCCGATTTGCACTACATCTATTGCGGGGTGGCGAAGTTTAGTTGAGTTCTGGTTTCCTAAAACACCACTCTCGGAGACCAGATCTCATGTTTATCCCTTCTATTACGGACGCTGCGGCGTCCACAGTTTCACCTGCTTCGGTATCATTTAGCGAACCTACTTCAGCAAAGCCCACTGCCGAACCCGTTCGCCATATGCTCTTCGGCAGCCTTGCCGCCGTGCGCTCCACCATCCGCAGCCTACACAAACGCGGCTACGCCGAACCCAACGACTGGAGCCAACCCATCTCTACCGGCAGACCCAACGAAGTCATGGCCATCTTGACCAAACGCATAAAGCTAGAGAGCTAGTCAGCGCACCCGTCAGACCGGTTGAGACTTGGCGATCGCACTGAGTGCACCAGTCTGTGTTTTTGCAACATAGTCACTATCTATCCCCGCATGCGGGGATAGAATCTTTTTGAATTCATTCCCCACATGTGGGGACCACGACTCCCCATATCTCTTTGTACTGTTGAGTTGTTAACGCAAGCAGTCGTTAGCAGGTTTACGCGATCGCGAGGTCACAAAGCCGGTTTTTTACTTGCGATCGCGCCGCGACATCGACCAAGTTCTACCAGACCATCGCAACACAAAATACCAACACACAAAATACCAGCACACAAAACAACAATACATAGGAGCTAAATCATGGCTCAATCAACTCAATTTTGGGACAAGATTGCCGAGAAATACGCCAAGCAGCCCATTGCCGACGAAGCGTCTTATCAGAAAAAGCTAGCGGTCACCCGCGACTACTTTCGCCCTGACATGGAAGTCCTAGAAATTGGCTGCGGTACGGGCTCTACGGCCATTCTGCATGCTCCCTACGTCAAGCACATTCGCGCTATTGATTTTTCTGGCAACATGATTGCTATTGCTCAGGGCAAAGCCGAGGCTGCGCGCATCTATAATGTGACGTTCGAGCAGGCCACTATTGAAGCGCTGGGCGTTCCTGATCAGAGCTTAGATGCTGTGTTAGGACTGAGTATTTTGCACCTGTTACCCAATAAGGAAGCTGCGATCGCAAGCGTATATCGAATGCTCAAGCCGGGCGGGCTCTTTATTACTAGCACCGTCTGTATCGGAGATACCATGAGCTGGTTTAAGCTGATCGTGCCCATTGGACGCGTCCTCGGCTTTTTCCCATTTATTGAAGTCTTTACCTCACAGGCGCTGGCAAACAGCCTAACCCAGGCAGGATTTGAACTTGATTACCAGTGGCAGCCGAGTCGGGACAAAGCAGTCTTCATTGTGGCAAAAAAGCCCGCTTAAACAATCAGAACAACCATGAATCTGAAGCTAGATCACGTCTTTATATTGGTCGAGTCAGAAGCGTAGGTCGCGGATCGGCTGCTTGAAGACGGCTTTCGAGAGGGTCCGAGAAATACGCATCCAGGGCAAGGCACTGCTAACCGCCGGTTTTACTTTGCGAATAGCATGCTGGAGCTGCTCTGGGTGCAAGATGCCGGTGAAGCAAGAAATGGGCCGGGTCGCGGTCTACACTTTGCTGAACGAGCTGAAGACCACACCGCATCGCCGTTTGGCGTCATTCTTGTACCTTTCAATGGCGATGTTAGTTCCGACATGCCCTTCCCTGGTTGGCACTACCAACCCGCTTACTTTCCGCCCCCCAAAGGCTTTCACGTGGGCGAAAATTCTCGCAATATTGCCGAACCACTCTGTTTCTATTTCCCGTTTCAAAATCCAGGAGTCCCCAAGCCACAGCCTAGCCGCAACCCTCATACCGTGAGTGAGGTTATCGTTTCTACCCCCTCAACAGATACTGATAGAGTGTTAGAACTGGCTTCACAAGCTGATCTTCTCTCAATGCGATCAGGCAAAGAACATCTCGTAGAAATCACTTTGGATCATCACAACTCGGGACGCACAGAAGATTATCGCCCCGCCCTGCCGTTAATCTTGCGCTGGTAGGTAGATCCCGGAGGCGAGGCTAGCATGTTGTAGCTCAGACTTTCTCTTGAAACAGCTAGCGACTCTCTTGCGATCGCTAGCTGCAGCCTTTTATGCCGCAGCGAAAGTGTAAGCATCGCTGCCGCAGTTAAATATTGTTGTATTTGTGACTTGTATCTGCTACTGAAAGGATCGAGCTTTCACCTTAATCCTGTTTCTACAATTACCTCTTGACTCTGCCCTTAGGGCAGGGTGTTTACTTCAGGAGTCGGTGACTTTTGCAATGTGACGACGTTGCTATAGCAAAGTAAGGATGCATTCTTACTTTGCTCAGAAGAGTTGCCTGCTGTGACGCAACGGTTTCAGCCGATGAGATTGTCCTAAGCAACTCTTCAAAAGCTATATTTTCGGAACGGACTGTACTCTCCATGGCTTTCTACAAAATCAGTGCCTTCTCGCGGCTAGGGCAGGTGTCTGTCAAAGCGCTACGGCTTTACGACCAGCGGGGCTTGCTCACACCTGCGCGGGTCGATCCAGAGACTAGCTACCGCTACTACAAAGTTGAGCAGCTGCACCGGTTGCATCGAATCCTGGCGCTGAAGGCGATGGGCCTGTCATTAGAGCAGATTGGCCAGTTGCTCAATGACAACCTCTCGCCCGAACAAATGCAGGCCATGCTGAAAGTAAAACAAGCTGAACTCAAGCAACAGCTTGTAGAAGGACAACGGCGTCTGCAAACCATCACCGCGCACTTAAAGCACGTTAAAGAGGAACACACCATGCCTAATTACGACGTTATTCTCAAAGCTGTTGAACCGGTTAGCCATGTTCTCAGTATTCGAGAAACTATTCCCGCCTACACCGCAGTCGGCACACTCTTGACCGAACTTGTAGACCACCTCGCGCAGCAGCAGGCTCAGCCACAAGGCCCTGCGGCCAGTATCTGGCACGATATTGAATACAAAGAACAAGATGTAGATGCTGAAGCCATCATAGTTGTCTCTAACGCTGTCACGGGGACTGATCGCATTCAGATCAAGACACTGCCCGCTTTAGAGCAAGTGGCAGCGGTCATTCACCGAGGCCCCTACAGCACCCTCAACCAAGCTTATGGTGCGATCATCCATTGGATTGAAGAAAGTGGCTTTCAGGTTACGGGCCCTAACCGTGAAATTTACTTGCAGGGGGGCGCGGAACAAGACAATGTTAATTACGTAACCGAGCTTCAGTTTCCCGTGGCGAAAGTAGTGGCTTAGATGTATCGCTGAAGCGATAGTGACGTATTAGTTTAGAAGTCCTGTACCCAGTGTCGGCAGAAGTGAGCGCCGACACTGGGTACTTACACCAAAGCCAATGTATCCGGCGCAAACGCATCTTATCCCGTGGACTTCGAACCCTTTTGGCGTTAGCCTCATGAGCTACTTTTGCCCCGTTCTCTCTAATCCTAGCTGAATCAGCTTGTCTACCAGGTCAGGAAAGGCAACGCCCGATGCTTCCCACATCTTGGGATACATGCTGGTCGCAGTAAAGCCAGGCATGGTGTTGATCTCGTTGATCAACACTTCGTCTGTTTCTTCTACATAAAAGAAATCCACGCGTGAAATTCCTGAACCATCGATAGCTTTGAACGCTTGAATCGCCATTTCCTGAATGCGATTTCTCACCTCATCGGGCACAGGTGAAGGAATCAACAGTTCTGCTCCCCCATCGGTGTACTTTGTCTCATAGTCATAGAAGTCGGTGCTAAACCTCGTCTCACCTAGCACCGAGGCTTTAGGCTCATCGTTGCCCAGTATGGAACATTCCACCTCACGAGCTGTGACGCCTGCTTCTACAATCACGCGGCGGTCGTAGCTGGCCGCGCTGTCCAGAGCTTCTTCTAATTCCTGACGATTATTCGCTTTAGAAATGCCTACCGAAGAGCCCAAATTAGCGGGCTTGACGAAGCACGGATAGCCTACGGCTTCTTCTAACGCATCGCAAACTTTTGGAAAAATGCAGGGGTTGGAGTAAATCTCAGCGCGGGTGACGCCACGGTACTTTACCTGAGGGAGCCCTGACTGCTAGAAGGCATATATTGAGGCGATCTTGTCAATACCCAGCGAAGACCCTAAGACGCCGCATCCTACATAGGGCATGCCTAACGCTTCAAATAGCCCTTGAAGGGTGCCATCTTCTCCGTTAGGACCGTGCAGCACCGGAAACCAAATGTCGATATCGCCAAAGGCTGCTAAGTCTGGCAGGCGTTTGGCTGCTGAGGCCGCAGGTGGTAGCTCACCAATAGTTCCTTCGTCTTGCGGCGCGGGTTTGCCAGTCGCCAATACCTGTTGGGCAATGTCACCCCCTTCCCAGGTGCCGTCTTTATGAATGAGCACAGGCACGATTTCGTATTGGGTGGCATTGTCGTTGGCTGAAAGGCCTTGTGCGATCGCACCTGCCGACCGAATAGAGACCTCATGCTCACCTGAGCGTCCTCCAAACAGCAAGCCCACTCGCATAGCCATCAGCGTTCAACCTTTGCTAAAAACCTTTCGGGTAAGCCTAGCATGGGCAAGCTCGCTTACTGGAAAAACTGGCTGGAAAAACTAGGCAGAACACAAACCCAAAAATGAGCAAAAAAAAACGCCTTGGACTCCGCTGTAAAAGCGAGTCAAAGCGTTTTGTCAGGGTGCATCTACCACTTATTACTACTCGCTGGCACCTCTGCGTCCGGGTAATTATCTGAT
>CALDSK010000030.1 GCA_937911865.1 uncultured Synechococcus sp. | reverse complement strand
GATCTGCCGATGGTCTGGGTTTTTAACCAGGCGGTACCCTGGCAAGATGTGGGCTAGCCCACCAGCCTCTCGGCCGCCCATCGCGTTGGGCTGCCCGGTGAGTGAGAAAGGCCCAGCGCCAGCGCGCCCAATATTGCCGGTCATCAAATGCAAATTGATAATCGTGCCAACTTTGGCAGTGCCTTCTGTCGATTGGTTTACGCCCATTGACCACAGCGACAGTACGTTTTTGGAGTTCGCCCACAGGGTCGCTGCTAGCCGCAGATCGTCTACTGATATACCGCAGATGTCTGCAACGGTTTCGGGTGGGTAATCGCTTACGACCTGCGCATAGTCAGTAAAGCCATCTGTGCAGTAGTCAATAAATACAGGGTCGTGCTTACCCCAGCGAATTAGCAAGTAGGCAATCCCATTGAGCAGAGCGATGTCAGTTCCAGGCTTAATGGCTAAATGCAGATCCGCGTCTTTAGCAGTTGCCGTTCGACGTGGATCGACGCCAATCATTTTGACTTTCTTATTTTTTTTCTGGTGCTTTCTGAGCCGGTTAAAAATAATTGGATGGCAGTCGGCGGTGTTGGTTCCAATCAAAAAGGCGCAGTCGGTTTTTTCTAAGTCGTCATAGCAGCAGGGCGGTCCATCTGAACCGAAGCTTTGAATGTAGCCTGCAACTGCTGAAGACATGCATAGGCGTGAATTTGCATCGAAGTTGTTAGTACCAATGCAGCCTTTGATGAGTTTTTGTGCCAAGTAGTAGTCTTCAGTTTGAAACTGCCCAGAGCCGTACATGCAGATAGAATGGGGCCCGCGCTGAACAATCGACTTTTGAATTTCTGAGATGATTCGGTTAAAAGCTGCTTCCCAGCTGACGGGTTGAAAGGGCTCGCTCAGGGTATGGCGCATCATGGGCACGCTGAGCCGGTCTTTATTGAGCGACTCGCCAACAGAAGCCCCCTTGATACAGACTTGGCCTTTGCTAGAGGGATGAGCTTTGTGGCCGACGGCTTGCCAAATGGGGCGGCCCTGACTATCGCGGGTAATTTTGCGCCCTGGCCGTGCAGGTGGAAAAACTTCTAGACCACAGCCCACACCGCAGTACGGGCACAGTGTCTTGGTTGACAATGCTTCGGGTGTAAGGGGCATAGAAACCTCCAAAAATTGGTGCATATTGGATAAGAAGCAAAGCGTAAATGAGAATAATAGAATAAAAAGATAGGAAGCAAATGAATGCCTCCTATCTTTTTAGAGTAAGCACTCACCAGTCGCAGTCAGATCTGTCACAGTTACCATTAAGAACAGACTCAGTCGGTGTGAGTAAAATCAGCATTAGCGCACTGTTCACTAGCGCACTGTTCACTAGCGCACTGTTCACTAGCGCATTGTTCATTAGTGCGCCGTTCGTTAGCGCACCGTTCATTAGCACGCCGTTCACTAGCGGACCGTTCACTAGCGGACCGTTCACTAGCGGACTACTGGCTGACCCATCGGTATAGAAGCTGAGGGGATTTCCTCTCCTTCATGTGCTTCAGCAAAGGAGTCTTTGGGTTCGTCTAAGAAGAAGGCGCAGAGGAAGGCTACGATTAGACCACCAATACCCAACACCTGGAAGAAGGCGGCATTGGCGGCGGCGGTACCAGCCGCAACAGCCGCGGGGTCAACGCCGTCACCCGCAGGGATCAGTGCTTGCTTGAGTAAGAGCAGCGTTGTGAGGTAAGCTACCGCACCCACGTTACCGTATGCGCCCACATTACCGGCAACTTGGCCTGTAATCCTTCTTTTTACTAGGGGGACCATTGCAAACGTGGCACCTTCTGCTGCCTGCACAAAGAAGGAACAGAGCATAACCAAGATAACCGCGCCCGCCAGCGGCCAGCCACTGCCAACCTGGCTAAAGAGCAAGTAGCCAAGACCCATACCGCCGAGTAGAACGGTCATCGTCCACTTACGGCTACCGACCGAGTCGGAGATAATGCCGCCACCAGGACGAGAAACTAGGTTCATGAACGCGTAGCTAGACGCGATAATACCGGCGACTGCTTTATCGAGAGAGAATGTGCCCTCAAAGAAAGCGGGCAACATGGTTACAACGGCTAGCTCGGAGCCGAAGTTAACAATGTAAGTTAGCTCTAGCAGAGCAACCTGCTTAAACCGGTAGCGATCTTCAGCGGGGTATTGCTTACGACCGGCTAGTAGCTCTTTGTTGACAGCCCAGCAGTTGTAAGACTGGAAGGCATAGAGGCCAATTAAAACAATCCAAGCAATCACCATTGTGGTGTTGTTGAGGAATTCAACCTTCTGCAAGCGCCATGCCAATACCATCATGATGATAGTCAAAGGTGCATTCATCAGGAGCAAGAACCAGAAGTCACGCTTAGTCGTAACTTCCATGCCACGGGCACTCTCAGGACGGCGATATACTTTGCCAGGAGGCGTATCTGTAACGTTGAAGTAGTAGAAGCAACCATATAGCGCAGCCACGATACCGGAGCCTGCGATCGCAGCTCGCCAGTTCAGAACCTCAGTGCTAAAACTAAAACCTAAGACGACGAATGGCTTAGCCTCAGCAAACGCAAACGAACCTGGTAAGAAGCTTAGCGCCATCGCAAACAGCACCATGGTGAAAGCAGAGAAAGCAGAGCCGAAGTTGCCCCAGCCACCGTAAATACCTTCAGCTGTCCCGACTTCTTTCGGTGGGAACCACTCAGCCGTCATTCGAATGCCAATTACAAAACCAGCACCGACGATACCCATCAGCAAACGCCCCACTACCAGCTGGTTAAAGCTGGTTGCCGTAGCAAAAATCAAGCAGGGAATGGCTGCGTAAATCAGTAAACAAGAGTAGGTCACACGAGGACCATATCTGTCTAACAACATACCAATGATGACCCGTGCAGGTACCGTTAAAGCTACGTTACAAAGGCCAATAGTACCGGCTTGAGCAGGCGTTAATCCAAATTCTTGAACAATTGTTGTGGCAAACGGTGGAAAGTTAAACCAAACAACAAACGATAAAAAGAAAGCAAACCAAGTCAGGTGAAGTATTTTATACCTGCCCTGAGTTGCTTTTGTAAACAACTCTCCGATCATATTGCGCTATGCTCCTATATATAGAGATGTTTTGATACCAGTAGACGAGTCATGTGAGTGAGCTATCTACTGCGCTCAAAACTAATTACACCGAAGCCTATGGGTTGCCCCCCGTAGGTTTCTTTCTGGGTGGCCCAACACGCTGATGACAGATGTCGGGCCGGGTTACACCGTATGCTGGCTGAAAACTTGCTAGAAACAAGCAGACGGCTGCAAACAATTTCCGGGCGTTTATTTGGCGGTTGCGCCAAACTTTTCTTTAAGCAGGCCAGCAACGACCTCCTCCAAGTCTTCGCAGGGCACGCCTTTCATGACCCGCTCACCGAGCTGGGCATGTTTGCCCACCTTGCCGCCCATGTAGATATCGACCGCCTCGACAGACTTGCCGTCTTTTCGGGCTTTGGTCCCTAGAAAGCCGATGTCGGCTACCTGAGGCTGGCCGCAAGAGTTGGGACAGCCGGTCCAGTGCATTCTGACCGGTTGATCAACGCTAAAGAGCGAATCGAGCTTTTGACCCAACGCATCTGCCCGCTGCTTGGTTTCAATCAGGGCAAAGTTGCAGAACCGCGAGCCTGTACAAGACACCACCGCTCTAGAAAGCGGTGCGGGTTCGATGGAAAACTTCTTCACGGGCTCCTCTTGTAAAAAGGCGTCCAAGCGAGAGTCTGGCACGTTGGGAATCAGCACATTTTGCTCAACGGTCAGGCGGATTTCGCCGTTGCCGTATACCTCAGCGAGTCGGGCAAATTCAAACATATCCTCGGCATAGAAATGACCGACCGGTACATGCAGGCCGATGTAGTTCATTCCGGGTTGCTTTTGCTTGTGAACCCCAAGGTGATCGCTTTTGCCCTCTTCTGTAATTGCGTCTTCTGGAGCGGCAGGCGATAGCTTTTGTCCCAGCTGCGCTTCTACTGCGGCGCGAAACTGGTCTAGCCCCATGGATTCGATCAGCCACATCAGACGGGTTTGCTGACGATTGCCCCGAGAGCCGTTATCGCGAAATACCGTCAAAATGGCTCGGCACAGCTCTACAACTGTGTCGTCGGCAGGGACCCAGGCATTGAGAGGGATAGCTGCTTCACAGCGCCTGGCGGAAAAGAACCCGCCGACTAGGACGTTAAAGCCTAGCTCGCTGCTTTCGATCCCGTCTTTGAAGGCGGGAATAAAGGCAATGTCGTTAATTTCAGAATGGATGGAATCTTCGCGGCTGCCTTCAATCGCAATGTTGAACTTACGCGGCAGGTTCGTGAAGTCGTAGTTGCCTTCGCCGTTGTTAGTAATCATGTCTTGAACTTTGCCGGCAAGACCCTGGATGTCAATCAGTTCGCTTGCTGAGATACCAGCAACCGGTGAGCCAGTGATGTTGCGCACGTTGTCCATGCCGGATTGCATGGACGTAATGCCCGCCTGCTCGAAACGGCTAAAGATATCAGGGATGTCTTCGAGACGAATCCCGCGCAGCTGCAAATTTTGACGAGTGGTGATATCGGCGCAGCCGTCGTCTCCGTAGCGCTGTACGATTTCGGCTAGAACACGCATTTTGTGGCTAGAGAGTACACCGTGAGGAAGCCGCAGCCGCAGCATAAATTTGCCAGGAGTGACCTCCCGATAAAAAATTCCTAGCCATTTTAGTCTGCCAGTGAGATCCGTTTTATCGATGGCTTCCCATCCCATTTCAGCAAACTTATCTAGCTCATCTTTGACGGCTAGACCATCTTTTTCGGCTTTGTACTTTTCAAACTTATTCTTTTTTGCTTCCTTTTTTACGGTGCTTGGTGACGTAACCATGCTCTACCTAAAGTGTCAACGGTTTATTCAAAAATGGACTGATTTAAACTAGTTACCAGTCCTCTATATATCTAAAAAAAGAGTCTGTAACTTCTGTATATATAGATTCAATAACAATAACCTTCAATCGAACTTAGGCTTATTTTTTCGACGGCTTAAGAAAAGTGGTAGACGCCTTCTGCTAACAGCTGAGGTCAGCGAAGATGCCTACCCACCACGCTTATAAGGAACCGTTTTAGGGTTTTGTTCAACTCATTTGCTGTTGAGTTGACACCAACATATGGAAAACCCAGAGGTGTTTTTGTATTGATCGATACTGTTTCCTAGCTTGCTTGCTAAAATTTGCATATGTTAAATGCAACTTTTGCAACTGCCTGTAGTGGCTGTTCACACAGGGTTTTAGAATGATAAAAGGAGAAGATCTGTCCGTTTGGATGGGCTTATGCTGATATTGCTAAGTGTTTTTGACCAGCTCGCCTTCAGTCAACTGCGCTTATGGAAGCCACTTATGCAAGCCTTGTTAGGTCTGAGAAAATCTGGCTTGTCTGCTGATTTGCTAGTAGGTGAGCGCTATATGCGCCCACATGTGCAAATGACATGTATGCAAGTGACATGCGTGCAAATGATATGCATAGGTGTTGAAGCGAAGTGAAGGCTCAAATCACTTTGGCGATTTTTTGTCGGTATATTAGTGGTTTGTTATAAGCCTGCTTCTATATTCAAGTAGCTCAAGGATAAATCTGTAATGGGTTTCTCAAGTTTGGCTTAAACTTAGCTGAATATATTTGTTTGGCGATTATATTTTTTGAAAATAGAAAACATGACAATGCAGTCGTCTATTTAGTACAAGAATGAAGTCTCACTAAGGCTTTAAGAGGAGTAGGAAACATACCGTTTTTTGCTCTCCTCAGAGCTCTCTGTCGACGTTTTACTGCCATAACGTTTTACTACCAAAGGAGTTTCACAACATTATGTCGTTGTCCCCGATGCGCGCCGTGAATGTAGATGCCGTTAGAGAGCTTGTTAAAAAACCTTTTGATGGCGATACCGATACAGCAACGGCGGATTCTGACGACGCGGAAGAGCAGGACACAGAGGCGCATGATACAGAGGAACAGGGCACAGAAAATCAGGCTATAGAAAGCCAGATTGAACAGGCGATCGCACAGCTTTCTGTCGGCGATTTTCACAGTCGATGGAGTCAGTCCAAGCGCTATGCTCGGCAGTTTGCTCTTTGGGGCGATCGCAGTATTCCAGCTTTACTAAAGCACCTTGCTTTGGAGCAAGACCCCGACACTCAGTGGTTTTTGGTCCGCCTGCTCGCCCAGTTTGACCATCCGAGCGTTGTAGAATCGCTCGCACAGCTGCTAGTAACCACCGATAGCGAGACGCTTCAAAGTGCAATTAGCAAGGCGCTAGCTGGCTTTGGCGAAACAGCAGTCGCGACCCTTTCTAACCTGTTGGCCAGCTCAACCGATGGCCTGGTTGAGAGTGCGGTTACAAACAATGCGGCTACAAACAATGCGGTTACAAACAATGCGGTTACGGCGCGGCGCCTGCTCGCGGTCCGTACGCTCGCTCACATTCGGCGCAGCAACACCATTGAACCGTTAATCAGCGTTGCTGCTGATCGTGACCCAACGATTAGAGAAATTGCGATAGAAGCGTTGGGTAGCTTTCACGATCCTCGTATTACGCCGTTGCTATTGAACGCCCTGCAAGACGAACCGGCCATTTGTATAGAAGCGATTCGGACGCTGGGCCGACGCAGCGATCTGTTAAATGCGGTTGATTTAGCGACGCCTTTACAGGTTTGCCTGCGATCGCCTCACGAATCAGTTGCCTGTGAAAGTGCGATCGCCCTTGGCCGACTGGGCCACGAGGCAGCCGTCGATGCCTTGGGAACTCAGCTGCCTCAACCGCTGGCTACTTCTGTTAAAATCTCCGTTGTCCAATCGCTCGGATGGCTCAATTTGCCCGCATCAGTTGCCTACCTGGTCAAGGCCTTTGACTATCCTGTGCCTGTGATCATGCCGACGGTGAAGACTGCGATCGCTAAGGCCCTTGGCCAAACCCGAGAGCCGGCTCTAAAACATATTGCGGCGCAGCCGCTAATTGCCTGGCTGAAAGATCATTCTGGTAACCACTCTAATGCTGCTACCAGTGCTAGTAGTGATGTGGCTGATAGCTTTATAGCTGCTGATAGCCTTGCGCTGACGCAGATCGTTCTAACGGCTCTGGCGCGTCTTGGGGATTCTAGTGCGATCGCGCCTTTAATTCCACTCTTAACCCACCCTGACCCACGGATCCGGCTACATGTTCTCAGTGCGCTTAAGCAGATTGATTCAGGCGTAGCCCGGCACGAAATTCAACGCTACTTACACAGTGAGACCCTATCGTCGATTAGCCAGCAGCATGTTGCCGAAACGTTAGCGGCCTGGTGACCTTTTAGTTCAAGTGATTTGTCTGATTTATCCGAATCAGCGATAGCCTAAAGTGAATCTACCCTCTGGCTTGGCCTCATTCATCTTGGCCTCATTCATCCTGGCGTAATCTATTCACACTAATCGGTATGACTCCACTTTCAGGCACAGCTAACAACGACTCACTGTCCGCTTCATCCTCAGAAGAGAGTAGTGTGCTCAGCGGTTGGGAGCAGTTTTCAGCGAAGCGTACAGGCGTTGCCGCAGCGCTGCGAGACATGAGCGCTCTGCTGAGTACGGCGGAAGCAACGGGGGCAGAAGAATCTGGACAGCTGAGTCTGTCTAACTCGATTCACGAAATTCAGCAGGCTGCTGATAGCTTAACTGAAGGGACCTACCGCCTGATGGTGATGGGTGATATGAAGCGAGGTAAAAGCACGTTGCTCAATGCGCTGATTGGTGAAAACCTGCTGCCGAGCGATGTTAACCCCTGTACCGCGCTGCTGACGACCCTGCGCTACGGCCCTGAAAAGCGAATTTGGCTGCACTTTAAAGATGTAAATAAAACGCCAGAAGCGATTAGCCTGGAAACGTTTAAATCGGACTATACGATTGACCCGGCTGAATCAAAGCGGCTAGAAGCTCAAGGGCAAGCGGCATTCCCCGATATCAGTCGGGTGGTGGTGGAGTATCCGCTGGCCCTGCTTCAGCAGGGGATTGAACTGGTTGATACGCCAGGACTCAACGATACAGAAGCTCGCAACGACCAGGTCCTCAGCTATCTGAGCGATGCGCAGGCGGTGCTGTTTGTTCTTAATGCGACCCAGCCTCTAACGCTAGATGAGCAGCGATATCTCAACAACTATCTGAAAGATTCTGGTTTGGCGTTGTTCTTTATTGTGAATGGCTGGGATAGGATTTCTTCTAGTTTGATTGACCCGAACGATAGTGATGCGATCGCCCAAGCTGAAGAAAACGTTCGAAAAGTCTTTCGCACTAATTTGAAAGACTACGCAGGTTTGAAAGGCTACGCAGGTTTGAAAGACTACGCAGGCGAAGGAACGACGGATCTATGCCTGTTTGAAATTTCTGCTTTGCAGGCCCTGCGTCAGCGGCTAAGAGGCCAGCCGCTAGCTGGGTCTGGTTTAGCCGCCTTGCTAGAAGGCTTAGATCATTTCTTGACCTATGAGCGAGGCCCGGCTGAGTTGCAAAGAGCGTTGAGCGTTGCAAACCGTGCCTATCGCAGTGTGAGTACGTCTGTGGCTCGGCGCATTCCTCTATTGAGCGAAACGTTAGAGACTTTACAAGAGAAAGTGGTTTCGGTTGAGAGTGATTTTACCAAACTAGAGGAAATTCGCGATCGCTACCGTCAGGTGATTCATACCAGTCGTGATATTAATGCCAAAACGGTCAGCATGTCCTTTAGAGACTACATATTAGCGCTAGAGAGTTCGTTTGAAGATGACTTTGCCGACTCTCAACCCGACTTAGAATTCTTAGACTTTTTAGAAGCTGACAAGCGGCAGGAATTCTATGCGGCGTTCAAACGTGCCTTTGAACGCTATATCAACGATCGGCTAGCCGCCTGGGAATTTACTGCCAAGCAGACCATTGGTACGGCCTTCGACGAGCTCAATGCCAACGCTGTAGAATATCAGGTCGCCTACGCGGAGGTGGTCGAGGTGATTCACGAAAAGCTGATGGGCCGCCGGTTCCATGCAGTAGGTCATGACTTTGATCCAAATAAAGCGAAAGTTTGGGTCGACAGCGTTAAAGACGTGTTTGAAGATATTCCTGATAACCTCAATAACGCGGTACGACCTTTTAACGGTTTCTGGCAGGCGGTGATGCAATCTGCTTTGGCCTACATCTGTATTGTGCTTGCTCTACAGCTGATTGGCGTGATTTTTAGCAGCTTGTTCCTCAATGTGATTGGAATCATTATGGCGGCAGGTGGTATTTTCGCCGTGCAGGCAGAATTTGTTCGGCAAGAGTTTCTAAAAGCAACAAAAAAGGAATTTGCAAAACAGCTGCCTCGCATTGCTGATGAACAAACGCCCAATATTCGCAAAGCGGTGAAAGATTGTTTCACCGCCTACGAGGCGCGAGCTATCGATCGAATTACCAATGACATTGCTTCTCGCAAAGGTGAGCTATCGAATCTAGTGGCGCAAAAGCAGCAGCATGAGATCAATCGTGAGCGAGAAGTAAACAGGTTGCAACAGTTAGAGACGCAGGTGCAAGAACAAGTCTCTGCGATTGAATCGATGGTGAACATTAATTGAGGCTTTTGGCTGTAGCGTTTGTTGAGCCGCTTGGGACACTTTCGGGTTGCCCCTGCTATGAATACGAACATTTGCATATTCTTCTTAGCAAACCTCAATGTATTGTTACTACAATCTTTTGCCGTTGCTTTTTCTTCTGATTTCGCTCTGCTTTCGACTTATTCTACTGCGGGTTTTCTCTATTTCTCTTCTCAGGCCGTAACAACCCTTACAAAATGACGTGCTACAACGCTTTACAGTGGATATGCGGTTTAGGACCAATCTGTAGAAAGTTTTGTAGACGTTTTCTTGAAATTTTCTCTGGCGGATTGTTTGTTGTAGCTGCGTTTTTACTTTCTTAAGTGCCGCCATGCGTTTAGAGCAGCTTCAGGCTTTTTTAGCCGTCGCCGAAACGGGTAGTTTTCAGTCTGCTGCCCGCCAGTGCGGCGTGACGCAGTCAACGATCAGTCGCCAGGTGCGCTCGGTAGAGGAGGATTTGGGGGTGCCGTTGTTTCACCGGACAGGGCAAGCCAAGCTGACGCTCGCTGGCAACAGCCTGTTGCCTAGAGCAACGCGCATCTGTAAGGAGTGGTTACAGGCGCAGCAAGATATTGACGATTTGGTGAATGGCAAACAGACAGAGCTGTGCGTATCGGGGATTCATTCGGTTTGCGCTTATTTGCTGCCGCCGATTGTGACTGATTTTTGTGAGGGGCATCCGGATGTGCAGCTGCGGGTGACGGCTTTAGGAAGCGATCGCGCTCTAAAGGTCCTCCGTGATGGTCTGGTTGATATCTCTATTGTGATGCACAACCCGCTGCTGACCAGCAATCAGGAAATGGTGGTGACGCCACTGTACGAAGAGCCGGTCGAAGTGCTGATGGCTGTGGACCATCCACTCGCTGAACACGATGTGGTGCCCTGGTCAGAACTGGCTCGCTTTTCTCAGGTTGTATTTAAAGACGGCTATGGGATGCAGCGAATTGTTCAAAGCCAGTTTCGAGAGCATGGAAGAGATTTGAAAGTCGCGCTAGAGCTGAATACGCTTGATGCATTTCGCGGGGTGGTCCGTCAAGGAAATCTGGTGGCTCTGCTGCCTCAGTCGGCGCTAACTGACAGTCGCCGCGATCCAGACTTAACGGTAAGGCCGACTGGGGATCCCATTTTGTCGCGCAAAGTGGTGATGGTCACCACCCACGATCGACTGCAAATTCCGCCTATTCAACAGTTTTGCGAGCTGGTGCGTCAGCAGGCGGGCAGCTACTTCAGCCAGCTGAGTAGCTTGAGTGTCTGCATGGATGCAAGCAAAACGCCTTCACCTGAATCGCCGCTCAGAACGCTGCGCGATGTTGGTAATCTAGAGTGTGTTGGCGAAGCCGCTTTGACGGAGAACCGTCTGTTTTCAGAGATTCCATCCTAATTATTCCGGTCTTACGCGCCTTCTCTTTTAACCCCTTTCTCTTTCACTTTTCCACTCGAATCTACCGCTCGGATCTACCGCTTAAATCTGCCGCTCGAATCCACCGTCTGAATCTACCGCTCTAAATCTTCTGCCGAAGCCTTTATTGTCTCACTTACCTTCAATCACTCAACCGCTGTTGTTTAAGCAGTAAAGTACTTATAGCTTTATGTTCCTTCTGTGCTGGATTGTTGTTACTTAGTCTATTTCGCTACTTTCTTTCGTTGCTGCCATGAGCTCCCTACTCAAAAATTCTCAACATCTCCAGTTTCGAGATCTGCTCAAAAAAGTTGGTAGTGGTACTCATACGTCTAAATCTTTAAGCCGAGAGGAAGCCGCGATCGCAACTCAAATGATGTTGCAAGAAACTGCGACACCGGCCCAAATCGGTGCATTTATGATTGCCCAACGCATCAAACGCCCTACGCCAACCGAGCTAGCAGGCATGCTAGATACCTACGATGCGCTTGGACCGGTGCTTAGCCCAATTGAAAGTGATTGCCTCGTAACAGTCTTTTCTAACCCATACGATGGCCGATCTCGCACTGCGCCGATCAATCCGCTGGTGGCGTTGATCCTAACGGCTGCCGATGCGCCAGCTGTGCTGCACGGTAGTGGCCGTCTGCCGACAAAACATGGCGTCCCGATTGTAGAAGTTTTGATGGGATTAGGGCTGAACTGGCACAAGCTGACTACGCTCGATCAGGTGCAGCAGGTATTTGAACAAACCGGGTTTGGGTTTGTTTATCAGGCGGCTCAGTTTCCTCAGGCTGAGGCGATGGTGACCTACCGTGAACAAATTGGTAAGCGACCTACCCTGGCGACTATTGAAATTATGTGGTCACCCTACCGCGGAAAAAGTAATGTGGTGAGTGGATATGTTCACCCGCCCACAGAAGCGAGAACGCAGGCGGCTTTTACTGAACGAGGAACGGCGTTTTTTACGACGGTGAAGGGCCTAGAGGGCAGCTGTGACATTGCTCGCGATCGCACCGCTATAATTAGCCTCAACCATTTAGAGTCCGGTGAGCTTAAGACAGAAAGACTGTTACTGCATCCTCGCGACTACGGGTTCGACGGGCCAGATCCGGCTATGTCCTCTGTAGAAGAGCTGCTGTTGGATTACAAAGAGGTGCTCTCTGGGCGAATGAATGAGATTGGCCGCTCAGCGGTGTGGAATGCTGGCTTTTACCTATGGCGAGTTGGCCGAGTAGACAGCATTGAAGCGGGGTTTGATAGGGTGCGATCGCTGCTAGAAACAGGCACAGTGAAAGATAAGCTGCACCAGATTGCAGAAACTATTGGTGAGCTGATTGAGCGTGCTGCATAGTTCAAGTCATGCAGTTCCGGGCGATTTAGATCTATGCAATCTAGATCCGCGCGATCTAGATCTGCGCGATCTGGACCTGCTCGATCTATGCCTGCAAAATGTGAACCTCATCGTAAACGTTGCTATCGGTGTTGATGGCCTGAACAACAATCCGATCTAAATAGACGTTAAAAGCAGTAAAGCCTAGCTGAGCACTCGCATGGGCGCTGTAAGAAGAAGCTTCCACAGGGCGGAGTTTGGCGCCGTTGCCTGAAGTTATATAGGTTGTACCGTTAATCTGCTTTGTTCTTTCGTAGTTGTGATCGTGGCCATTGACGTAAAGCTGCACGCCGTAGGTCGCGAAGAGAGGGGCGAGGGCATCAGCTAGCGCGTCATCAGAACCGTGAGCACCTGAGGAATACACCGGGTGATGTGCAAAGACGATCTTCCAGGGCGCTGTTGATTTTTCGAGCTCTGTGCGGAGCCATTGGAGCTGATTTTCCCAGCTTGATTCTCTCATTCGGCCAGACAGATTGCATTTTTGGTTAGTATCGAGCGCGAAAAACTGCACGGTTTGTTCACGAAAGGTGTAGTATCTGCCTTTCATGTTGTAGCCAGCGTAGGCGATCTGGTCTGCTCCCTGGTTAGTACGAACGTCGTGATTGCCCAGCGAAGCGTAAAACTTGACGCCGTTTTGAAGCAGGTCAGCATATGGCCGTTCGAATACGGCTTCGATCTTTTCGATTTCTCCGTTGGGATAGATATTGTCGCCAGTCGTCAGCGCCAATGAAAAAGGAACGCTGTGCCACTGTTGCAACATTGTCTGTGCTACAGCGTACTGTTCGGGCTCTCCGGTACCAAAATCGCCGATCGCAATAAATCGAAAGTAGGGTGGGTGGTTAGACTGTGAATTAACAGGCGCTATCTCGTTAGCGGCTAGCGAGCCTTGCGCAGGGGTGAGATAGTATTGACCGACAGCTGCTGTGGCAAAGCTGCCTAGTCCTAGCGACAGGAACTTTCGGCGTTTTATTGGCAAGACTATTAATTCCTGACTGAAGTAAACAAACTGTCTGCACAATAGACCAGCATGGTCAAGACTTCGATAAGATCTACAAAAGAAAAGATTTTAGTCAGGTTAAAACTTCCGCTTTGAGTTTTTTCAGGCGAGACTTTCTGAGCTAAAACTTTTTGAACTAAACTTTCTGAGCTAAAACTTTTTGAACTAAACTTTCTGAGCTAAAACTTTACTTTTTGAACTAAAACTTTCTGCACTAATAGTCCAGCAGAATAATAAACCGTACGGGAATGTTACCGTCTGAGAGGACTTCTGCCATGGCGATCGCACCTTTTAATTCTGTCATCACCTGAGCACTTCTCTCTTTGTAAGCTTTCGTTACATGTTCGACGCCTGCTTTAAACCCAGCTAAATCCAGGCAGGTTGTGACGTAGTAAGCGACGCCTTTGAGTCGTGATTTTACCCGGCCGCTGCAGTCTTCTGGGAGAGGCGGAAAGCCTTGAGACTTTTTAGGCGGTGGGGATAGGCTAGGATTTTCCCATAGCAGATAGTGGTTGAGCTTGGCGTCGTCGCAGGTGGGTAGTTGAGAGAGCGATCGCCACCGTGAGCCATCGTGAGCCTCTAAAATCACCGTTCGGTAAGATGCCATTGAATGCTTCTAGATCCTATGAATCTAGCCCCGCTAATTCTTCTGCCAGCATCTCATCATAGATCTTCGGCAGCAGCGCAGACATACTATTATCTTCAATGCCGTAGCCTAAACTGGTCCAAGTGCCCGAAAGCCTTTGCAAAACAGCCTCAACTTCTCCCTCACGCAGCAGCGCTGCGATATCCACACCCCAGGCTTCGGGGTCATTTAACCAGTCGTGCACGACCCGGTCTTGAAACACGGGCTCAAAGCTGGGCCGCTCCCACAGTTCATACCAGGCAGGCCGCTGTGGGTGGTAGTTTCGCGCTTCTTGCTGCCAGGTCGTCGTTAAAAACTGGTACCGTCCTGCGGCTGTGGTGCAGTCGCCCCTGTTGGGTCCGTTGACAATCGTGACGCATTCATCGGGATGTACGCTCAAGTCTTTTACCCGCTCACCGCCGTACAGCAGGCGATACGGGTCGGCGGTGTTAGATTCTCCAGCTGAAATCGTTCGCATCAGTGCGCGAATGTGCGGATCGCCGCCTTCCATTTCGAGTGGGAGCGGTGAAGATACCCAGTCAGTCGCGCCTAGTAGCTCTAGCGATCGCGGCGACTGTGACCATATATGCAAGGTCAGTGCTACTCCTAAAAACATTAGCGCCGTTAGCAAAATGGGGCCAATGTCATCTTTGGGTACAGTTGAGCGCTTACGAGGTTTTTTGCTGTTGGGTGTTGAGGCTTTTTTTGAGAGCAAAGTACGTAATTTAAAGTGCGTATTCAATGAGGGGCAAGTTAGCAAGCGCAGAGATTGTCTAAATCAGTCCGCTAAAATAGGTCAATTAGGTCCTCATCGCTCAGGCATTTTGTGCAGCATCGCCACTATTCTAGCGGTAACGGTCATAGCGACAACTTTTCTGGCGACGACGAAGAGGCTAACCACAAATACACCCTTTCTTTCCCAGATTCCAGGGATGCCCTGTTCTATTTAGCTTTATTCTTACAGCCTTTCTTTCTATAGTTTTTTATGGCAGCTTTTTTATGGCCTCCTTCGAATCTAACGAACGTTTAATGATCGTCTTAATCTGCGTCGTTCCTTTTGCAGCCCTGCTTTACTGTGGTCTGGTGATTGGCACGCTGCTGTCGGTGCCCTACGTAAAAGCCCATTCATTCATTTTTGGCGGTATTTTTGCGCTAATTCCTCTAGTGACGGGTGCAGCCATTTGGATCGGCCCGTTCCGTAGATGATTGAAATTGCCGTGTTTCTCCCTACGAAAAACGCAACAGTCGCGGTTGATTCTTTAGAAATGCCAGGGCAATCTAAACCCAGCAAGTCTTACTGATAAGCTAACGCTGCTGTTAGCCTATGCCATTCGCTCTCAAAACTCTCCTGACGGCGCTGAGAGCGCTGTGAATAGCGATGTGCAGCGCATAAAGCAAAGGCCCAGCTGGCCCAGTTTCAGCTCTCTTTTGAGAGAAGAGACTCGGTGCTTGTACGGCTATGGTCTGATTTTTCATAGCCTGTTTTTTCCGACATGCCTATGAGCCATTTTTCTCACGACGCTCAACCCCACACAATCACACCGTACAAAATCAACTGAAAACGTAACGATAATTATGGCAGTCACCACACCACCGACTAAATTTTGGATTGTTTGCCGAGAAGATACCGCGCTTACCCAAAAACTCACTAAAGAAATAAATGACTGGCGACTGCCGGGGGTCCGTGCTCGCATCGGTCACGATATGTCGCTGTCCGCAGCAGGGGCGATCGCCGAGGCAGATCACGCTATATTCATCTCCTTATGTGACTTTCCCTGTGGTCAAATCCAGATCAATCCAGTGAGCACTGCGCCGACTCATTCATTAAAAGCTCAGGCATTGCAAAGTCCAGTTTCGCTGCTAAGCACGCTGCGCAAGCGTCATGGAAAAGTACCTAACTCCTGGTGGTTTCAGCTACCAACAACAGAAATCCGCCAGCAGGGCATCAAGCCCGTGCCTGAAGCGTATGCGCTGTCGCAGACACTTAATAAAATAGAGCTTTTTGTGCGCAACTATCACACTCGGTATCAGAATAGGCTAGGTCAGCGTGGATTGGGTGCGATCGCCTCGCAGCCAATTTATCCTGCTAAAGCTGCGCTGTCTTCTCCGATGCAGCCCGCAGAAAAAGTTCTGCAAACTGCTTAACGCATTCAGCTTTATCTTATTTAGCAGTGCTTCATTTAGCTTTGCCGTATATGGCCTTGTCGCATATAGCCTTGCCGCATATAGCTTTGCCGCACTGCTTTGAACTGATTTTGCACTTCAAAGCTGCCACTGCACCAGTCTAACCACATTGCCTAGCAGACGATGCTTTAACCAGGATCGATGCTGCCACTGTTTTAGTCCAATCTGTTTACTCTGAGAGAACCCTCGCTTAAACACCTGCTCTACCTTTTGAACGAGGTAAGGAGCTTTGACTGAAATATCGAGTTCGTCATTGTGCAAGAAGCTACGATAGTCAAAATTGGCGCTGCCAGTGTTCACCCACTCATCGTCAACAATCATCATTTTGGCGTGAATCATGCTGGGCTGATATTCAAAAATTTGAATGCCAGCTTCTAGCAGCGGACCATACACTTCGTAAGATGCATAGTAAACCGGCTTTTTGTCAGATTTGACGCTGGTTGTCAAAATGCGAACATCTATGCCCGCCTGCTTAGCACTTATCAGTAGCTGCCGGGCGCTTTTGTTGGGCAAAAAATACGGACTCGATAGCCAAATACGTCGCCGAGCGCAGACAATAAGCGTCTGCTTGAGCGTTTCAATCGAAGAGTCACGATAGCCAGGATTGGTTCCGGGCGTGACCAAAATAGGAACCGTTTCGTTGCCATGAGAAGCTTCTTCCCAAGGAAAATCGTCGTTTTCTTTCGCGGGGAAGATCTTCTGCATATCAATGCCTGTGACCGCATCATCGTCCATGCGGTGCCCCTCCCAATGCTTTTGAAATGAGGCTGACATAATCTGCACGACTTTTCCTGTCATTGCGATTTCTATATCTAGCCAGGGTTTGGTGTCGTCTGCTTTTTCTTCCCCATCCCAAAGGTCAGACATGCCTGCGCCGCCAACGAGCACCTTTTGGCTGTCAATAATCAGCAGCTTTCGGTGGGTGCGGCCCGCAAAGTTGATCGGTGCTCGCCAGTCAAAAGGATTGTAGAAAATCACTTGAACCCCTGCTGAACGCAGCCGATGCCAGTATTTACTGGGCATTTGTCTGGTCCCGAAGCTATCTACAAGAATTTGAACGCTGACCCCTTCTGCCGCCTGGCGCGCCATTGCCGCCGCGAATGCCTGGGCCCTTTGACCCGGGGTCATAATAAAGGTTTCAAACTGAATGCTGGTCTTCGCGCTGTTGATAGCGTCTATACGTGCCTGCTGAATGTCTTGGGCACTATCCCAGAAGTCAACGATTTGACCCTGGGTAGAGAGCGATTTGCTTAGTCCTTCAATAACCTGAGGAAATCTATCGTCTTGAGGGGCGATCGCATTTTCGACGTGAAGTAGAGCCCGCCATCGAAAAGCCCCGCGAATGTACAAAATCGTTATGAAAAGTGCGATGAGCCCTAGCAATAAGGCGAACACCCAAAGCATAACGTTACTGACGAGTCTCATCGTTTTGTCCTAAACACTATTCAGACTGCTCTGTTGCCACTCAACCGATTGAAACCAACCGTAACATAAGAGATTTTGCAGATAAGCTCTCTCTAATGAGAGATGTACTTATTGCCGCTCTCAAAGTTAGGGGGCATGTCTTTCTCTCTTTTGATAGGCCGTCACAGAAAAGTCACTTATATAAGGTATAAGCGCAGACATAAGAATAGGTATAGAGCATTGACAGATGTTATTAAGGCAATTTCTGATGCGAGCAATCAGGCGAACAGTTTGCTAGATGACGTCAAGCTCAGTGCTGAAACCGCACTTGGCATTCAAGACCCTTTGAAAATTTTGCCCTACCGAGGCTATGGCACCTCTGAATGGCTGTATGTAAAAGGTCGCGTGCTGCAAAAGGAAGGCATTAAAACACTGCCAGAAGATGCTTCTACACTGGAAAACGTGCAAAATATGTACCGTCGATTTGAGAGTGACGAGGTGCCCAACGCTCAGATCAAGGTTTGTATAGAGGACTGCCAAGAAACCGTAACAGCCGATAAAGAAGGTTTTTTTGAAGCCTGGCTGAGGCCGTCTTCTCTCAATTCGGCAGACCTTTGGCCGAGTGTTTACTTTGAGCTGTTAGATCCGCCGCCGAGAACGCAGCTGGTGGTGAATGCCACTGGTCAGGCCAGGATTGTGCTTTCTTCAGCCCAGTTTGGTGTAATCAGTGATATAGACGACACGATTGTATATACAGCGGCTACAGATCCAATCGAGATGGTGAAGATTGCCTATCTGGGCAATGCCCATAGTCGCCGTCCTTTTGCCGGGGTCGATCCGTTTTATAGCGCTTTGCAAGATGGACAGGGTGAAGACGGCAATCCGATCTTTTATGTATCGAGTAGCCCATGGAATATGTATGACCTGTTCGATAAGTTTTTAACGATTAACGATATTCCTAACGGACCGATTCTACTGCGCGATATAGAACTCTCACCAGCGAATTTGCTCTCTTTTGATCACGCTGGACACAAGAGAGCGCAGATTGATCCGATTCTAGATAGCTTTCCGGAGCTGCCTTTTATCTTGATAGGTGACAGCGGGCAGAAAGATCCTGAAATTTACAGGCAGCTTGTAGAAGATTGCCCCGATCGAATTTTGGCAGTGTTTATTCGAGATGCGGTGCCAGAAGATGACAAAAGGCATCAAGAGATCGATGCGATCGCTCAATCTATTCGTTCAGCGGGTGTTGATTTTCTACTTTTCTCAGATACAATCACGGCCGCAAAACAGGCTGAGGCTAAAGGCTTTATCGATAAAAGTAAGCTCTCTGCAATTGAGAATGATACCGGTGTGTAGAAAGAACACTGGTCTGACTTTCCTTGAACAGAATCGCTACGACAGAATGAGTTCTTTGTGTCTTTCCAAGCCTTCATGTCTTACCAAAGATGTATAGCAGACTACATCTTTGGTGAGATTCGCCTGAGGTAAAGCTTATGTAACACTGTGTAACAGAGCGGACGAGTGTATTTTGACTAGCTCACTTCGCTGTCTTCGTTCAAATCTGCACCTTCTAGCTGTGCATGTCATAGCTACACGTTTTGTAAAAGTCAAAGCGTAGGTGTGAAAAGAAGGTAGCTGACAGCAAGCTATTGAGAGTGCACTGTTTCCGTCATAGATTTTTTGAGGATTTAAAACATGAATATCCGTTTCTCCAAAACAAATAAGAAAACTGCAGCGCTCGGTCTGTTGGCAGCCGCTTCTCTCTTTGTATTGCCCGCTTGCTCTGAGCCCACGACACCTTCTGAAGAAGCAAACGTCACTAGCGAAGAACTGGTTGAAGATACTGCTAGCTATGTCGGTGAAGAAGTAACTATCCGCTCTGAAGTAGAAGAGACCGTCGATGAATCTTCTTTCCTAATCGCTGACGATGACTACTTTGATGGCGAAGCTATCCTGGTGATTAACGCATCCACTGAGCCCTTCGTGATTCCTGAAGTGGGTGATACTCAAGTACAGGTCACTGGCGAAGTTGAAACATTTGCAATGTCTACAGTGACTGAAGAGTACGGTATTGAGCTAAGCGAGGAGCTGTTCGAAGAATACGAAGCGAAGCCCGTTATCATCGCTCAGAGCTTGGCACTTGCACCTGATGTCGGTGATGTTGCTGCTGATCCTGAAGCTTATTACAATCAGCGCATCGCTCTAGAAGGCGAAGTTGAAGAGGTTCTAGAGTCTGGTCTGTTCAAGATGGACGAAGAGGAGCTGTTTGGTGGGGAAGACCTGTTGGTAATTCCTGCTGATGGCTCACAGACAGTAGAAGATGGCGGCGTCATTGCTATGACGGGTGTCTTGCGTCCTTATATTTCAGCTGAATTTGAGCGAGACTATGACCTTGAGTGGGACTTGGATGTTACTCAAGAGATCGAAGCTGAATACGAGCAAAAGCCTGTATTCGTTGCTGATGGTGTTTATCCTTCTGCGGTTGAGTAAGCCTTCAGTGAATTGTACAACTTCTGTTGAAAGTATTTTTTAACAGTTTACGCAATAGGCCTCGGTATCTTGTACCGGGGCCTATTGCGTATGTATGTTTTTATTTGTAGTGCTTTCAAGCGCTTATATCTATTGCTCTGAATTTATTTGCCGAATGGCGATTTTTTTGGCGATGCTCTCGACGCTGAGTATGAGCGATCGCACCAGTTCAGAATCTTTCTCATAGCCCGCAGGCACCAAATTAGAGAGCCGCTGACTGCGACCAACCGAATCCAAATACTGCCAATCTTCAGCCGAGGCGTCTTGCTTGTAAATGCCCAATGAAACGCCATCATATTGCTTCATCACTGCAAAGCAGGGCACGTCGGAGGCACCATCGCCGATATAAACGACCTGATCGAGGGGGATGTACAGTTCTTCTGTCGGAATATCTGCGTAGTTATAAACCAAATCGGTTTCGTTTTGACTGTCTACACCCTTAGACAAGTAGTAGAGATAGCGCGTCTTCTCTACATGCGTCATCTGTCGCTTCATGAACTCAATTGCACCCGTTTCATCATCGTATTGAAACTCACAGCCCCACATGTGCTTAAAGTCTTTTGCCAGGGGAGTACTTCTTGGAATATCTACAAAGCCGCCAGAGATCAAATAAAATTCCAGCTCGATTTCTGTAGAAATCTCTTTAATGGCTTTCTCAAGCCAGCCAAACAGATGCTCGGTACCCTCGTATAGCGCTATTGTTTTGCCGACTTCAGTTAGCGTTTGCTTAGTGATATTGTCACCGCGCTGCTGAGATTCTTTTACTAGGCAGTACGCTCTGGCCAGATACTTCTCCCAGTTTTGGTCTAGCAGAGGCTGAATACGCTCAGATTCAAATGCGTCAGCATCCAGCTGAAGATATTGCAAGAGCGCTCTAAAACTGTCTTCAGGTGTTAGCGTCTCGTCAAAATCGAAAACAATAGCAATTCGATTGCTGGATAAGCGGGTCGCTGGATTCATAGTAGAAGAAAAGAATGCGAAGAATAAGATATGGGAGAAAACTACAAAAAAGAAACGTGACTACGTAAACGCAATCAAAGTCCTTGGATATACCAAAATATCCAAGGACTTTGATTGCGTTTTGATTTAACTAAGTTGGTTGACTGGTTAGTTAACTGAGTTAGCGCTCACCGAAAAGTTTCTATAGCAAGGCTCAACAGAAGTCTACGATGAACTTTGCCAAAAAATACGACTAGAGTCGAGTTATGGGGCCGAAACCTGATGTAGCGCCGGGTAAACTTCACAAATTACCAGAACAAATTACCAGAGAGCACGAGGACTGTTGGAATAAGTTGGTGTTGTCCCAGTGCTATCCATATCGTCACTTGCCTCTACATCTGAATCCATATCATCTGTAGTTGTGTCGTTTACTTCAAGCGCATCATTCGTAGTGGTGTTTGTATCAACCGCGTCGATGGTTCCTGATTCCATGGAGTCGGTAGTATCCACTTCCATCTCAGATGCTTCCATTTCCGTATCCACTTCTGTCGCTTCGATATCTGTTGAAGCGGGCTCTGTTGGTGTTGCTTCAATGTCTGTTGAAGTAGGTGCTGCCGGTGTTTCTGTTTCCATCTCTTGCGCACTGACCGCTTGCGGCATTATGAGCAAAAGACCGAGGACAGAAAGTGCAGAGGCAGAAGCCAACAAAGTTTTGTTGATTAGTGTACGCATGGGGGCGATATCTCCTTAGGGTGTTAATTCAGGTCACGAATTGAGTAACGCGGCAATGCGTCAGTACTCAACTTAATTCAACTTACATTTTTATACATCAATCCTCAAGAGCCTTCTATCGGACGACATGTTCTCTCTTAAGACAGGGTGACAGTGCTGTCATAAGTTAGAACACTCTTTCCACTACAAACCTTATGCTCTAATGAACGACGTCACTCGTTAGTAGTTAAGAAGGCAAGCACAGGTACAGAAAGAACAATCTCCATCCATCTGAACATCATGCTTCAAGTAATCTATCTCTTCAAACTTCAGTTAACTCATGTGTTATTTGGATAACTTATATAGTTGATTTACTCACGACATATTTGACGGTAGACACTTTGTATAGCTGCATAGATAACCTACCTCCAAGCAGGAGACACTGGTAGTAAACTGGTAATATCCACTAGGATTTGACTTGCCAAAAGACACTGCTAGCGTATGACCTATCTGTACAGCCCATTTCAAAAATTAGTGCGTAGTCCGCTGACTGTGGTAGCGGGAACGCTTCTTGCCAGTGGTGCCCTGGTTATAGCACTTCCGGCTAGTTCATTAGCGCAGACTCTGCCAGTACCGATTGAGAACAGGCAAGTTGAGAAGAGGCAGGTTGAGAAGAGGCAGGTTGAGCTAAAGCAATCCGAGTCAAATCAGGCCAGTGGACCCACGTTAGAAGGCCTGCTCCAAACGATTCCAGAGCGAGTAACTGCGCCGCCAGCATCAGTCCCTGAACCTACAGCGCCTGAACCTACAACAGACCCAGCTGCCACACCTTCTGGTGAGTCAGTGGAGCAGCCGGTGAGTTTGCTGCTGAATCTGAGCGATCGGCGAGTATACGTCTACAGGGGCGATACGGTAGAAGTCAGCTATCCAGTGGCTATTGGCCGAGAAGGTTGGGAGACACCGACAGGCGAGTTTGAAATTTTTCATCAGCTTGAAAATCCTGGTTGGACTAACCCTAAGACCTCTGAAGTTGTGCCGCCAGGGCCCGATAATCCTTTGGGCGATCGCTGGATTGCCTTTTGGACTGATGGCACCAATTCTATTGGCTTTCACGGTACGCCCAACCGTGAATCTGTAGGGCAAGCCGCCTCTCATGGCTGCGTTCGGATGTATAACGAAGATGTTCGTCAGCTGTATGCCATGGTGGATGTTGGTACGCCTGTCACTGTTGTTCAGTAGTCGTTACTGCGTCTAGCTATTCAGGTGATAACTGAGCCTTGCCTAATTACTGCAAAGTACGGCTCTCTGACAGCCGTGCTTGGTATGATTGTTCACGATACAGCTTCCACTGCTTCAGGGACTCCAACCGGACTATAACTAGCTGAACCGGCCAAGGCGGCATGAAAATTTTGGAATAGCTGATTTGTTGTAATTCTCCAAACGAGATCACTCTTTTGTTTCTGAACTGGACTTAGATGTGTGTGGTTTAGAGAAAAAGCACTGCTGTAGCTCACAACAATTTGAATACTTGATTCGTAAAAATAATTCAGCCATTCTGTGCCGTTGCGCAACTGCATTTCAATCAGTCTCTGCGTCTTCGTTGTGATGGGTTTCTTTGCTAGTGCGATTGTGATCGCCTTGTCCAATCACGGAATCTGAAACATTACCTTCTACCCTAATTGTTTGTCTGTAGTCGTTTGTTGTTTCCTGAATGACACGGTTTTGTGCGATTGTGAGTGCGATCGTCTCTAGACCATCTGCTCTTTTTTCAGCGCTAGCTAGCAGTGCTGCTGACTCATTTCGCCCTGCCTGCAATCCGGCCTGGTATCCGCTTACCCAGGTGCGTTGAAACTCACCTTTATCTATATCTGCCGGCAGCTTCGCTGTAATCAAGAAATCGTCGCCACGTCTTTGAAAGCTTTGAAAAGTATCTTCAGCAAGGTGAGGATAGATATCTTTTATCTTTTGAAAAGCAGACCTTAAGGCTGTGGGATCCGCGCTACCTCGAATAAGCAGCTGAACATCGTCTTGAACTTCTTTGAAGAGCTTCTCGAAGTCACCTGGCTTAAAATTTGTGTTGCTGTCATGAGGACGACGTTCGTAATCGCCATTTTTCTTTGGATGCTCTAGCAACAATACATATTTACAATCAATCTTTTTAAGAATAGTTGTGCTGTCTATATTCCAGGCTTCTAACACTGCTCCCGTCAGCCTAGCACCCGTAAAGTCCGTGTTCACGGCCTGCACTTCAGTCAGAACAGCACCTTCTAGATTTGTTCCTTTTAGCAGCGCATCGCTAAGAATAGCACGAGTGAGATTTGCTTTTTCCAGTTTGATTTCGCTGAGATTCGTACCTCTAAAGCTAATGCCACGAAGATCTGCCCCATATCCAGTCTCAGTCTCAGTCTCAGTTAGTAGGCTTCGCACCTTTCTATTCTGTAGAACGCCGTCGCTAAATTTTGCAAAATGAATATCTGCCGCATTTTTCCAGCAGACGTGACGAAGCTTAGTCGTTTGATCCTTCGAGTTCGAGAAATTTGCCCCTTTGAGCTGAGCGAAGCTGAAGTCTGCTCCAGATAAGTCCGCACCACAGAAACGTCCGCCGTTCGAGGTTATTGTTCCTAACAACCATTTTCTAATGACGGTATAAGTCAGATCCTCTTCGAGAGTCTTCTTCACTACAAGAAAACAAAAGACAGAGGTTTCGATAGTTAGAAAGCAGGCGCTTGTAATAGCTGCTGCTACTGAAAATGGCCTAAATAATGATATAAGCGAAGTCGTTGAAATAGTGAGTAAGCAAACCGATAGAACAGTACGTAGTGGGAGCGGTGAATTAAATTGAGTCTTTTTCCTTGAGAAGACAACTGCCGACAACAAAACTGCCGCACAGTACATACCTGTCCCAACAGAAAAAGATATTGCTATGACAGCGACTATACCTAGGTTTTCTACGCTGTTCGAAGACTCAATTTGACTAATTACTACAAATAGAAAGGACAAGATAAAGACAATAGCCAGGAACGATTTGTCCGTAAGACCTTTCCATCCCAGAACGATTAAGATAGAAGTAAAAGAAAATAAGACAACAAGCCCAACCCATATATTCAACAATGTGCTGCTAGAGAAAGCGAGCGATATAAACGCAGCCCAGAAACCTTGAAAAAGAATTGCGACAAAAATATAGATAGCTATTAGGCACTTGTGCTGAAAAACAACACTACCTTTCCATCCTGCTCTAGCGTGAGAAAAGTTAACTTCTCTAAGGTTTGCCTTTGTAAAGTTGGCACTGCGAATATCTGCTCCACTAAAATCTGCGCCTGATAGGTCTTGACCCTTAAAATTTGCTCCACGTAGATCTATATAGCGAAAGTCGCGCTCTCCGCATTTATACTGGCGCAATACCTCCTGAGCTTTCACAGTGGTAGTCCCTCGTACACATCATTACTACACTATCGCTGTTGAACTGACAGCTGGATATTAGTAGAAGACATCCATCAAGCTAGCGCAAGTCTTATAGCTTTTGAAGCAGTTGCGCCTCAAAGAAAAGAAAGCATTTAACATCAGTCGATACCGACTCTACTTTACACTGACGGAATATCCTTCAATACTCCTCACGACCGCTCGTAAAAGCTCGTTCAAATCGGCAGGCACCCGTTAAAGATCTAGATCTTGAGTGACTTCACGCGTCTGACGATCAAACTGTCCAAAACATCTCCAAAACATCTCCAAAACATCTCTGTGGAGCTACTGCATATCAGCGCTGCTTACAGCATGGTATAAACAAATCGTACTCGCTAACAACTGCCCGCTTGCAAAGCAGGTAATGACCTCAAAAACATGCAGCCCCCGCACAAGTGAATGTACGGGGGCCGCGTGTAGAGCAAAAAGACTCTGAGGATAATCGATGACTATCC
>CALDSK010000029.1 GCA_937911865.1 uncultured Synechococcus sp. | reverse complement strand
GTGCTGTATTTTATTGAGCGTTTTTCTGAGGATAGTTGCTATGAAATCATTCGGTAAGGCCCTAGTTGGGCTATCTGCTCTGTTAATGTTAGGCGCGGGTCCGTTACAAACAGCCGCCAGCGCTCAGGTATTTTCTTCTCAAAGATCTCAGAATGGAGTCCAAAATGGTGGGTCTGTTTTGACGTCTCAGCAGCAGGTGGCCCTGCAAACAACGGTTAGGAACCCAGAAACGCTTTACTTAGATAAGCGCGATTCTTATGACTATGATTTGGTGCTGACGACGGCTGCAAGCTTTGCCGGCAGGAACTTACCAGCTGGTGCGGTGATTCGCGGTCAGTTTCAGCCAGCTGACGGTGGCCTGGTGTACCGGGCAAGTTCTATAGAGCTAGCAAATCAGATTTTTCAAATGGATGCCTATTCGGATGTGATTCGCGATCGCAAGGACCCTCGCCAAACGTCTACAGGCGCAATCCTAACTGACGCTGCTATTGGCGCGGCGGGTGGATACGTTCTTGGTGAAGTGCTGGGCGACCCTGACCTGTGGGAAGTGGTCGGCGGTGCGGCGGCTGGCGTTGTGGTGGGTAATACGACTGCGCCATCTGTGGTAGTCATTAAGCCAGACGATTTGATTACGCTGTACTCAAACTAATTGCCTGCCTGCTTAAAACCTGCTTGCTTAAAAAGTTAGCGGCTCTAGGACATCCGGGCACTTCCTAGAGCCGCTAACTTTTTAATGAACCCTCTGACATCAGATCTTTGGTGAGATCTCTTTCTATTGGTAGTCTTTAATACACATAGCTGCTCAGTATATTGCCTTCACAGATAAAACAACCTTAAAGATAGGCAAGACAGCATGTGGAAGACAGTTAAAAAAAGCTTACTTATTACAACGGGCCTAGTAGCTGTCTTAGGCATTTGGGGTTTGATAGAGCCTAAAACGTTGAACCTGGATGAAGAGGCGGAACAGATACCTGGCTTACCTGCTGACTGGCAAGGGCGAAAGATTGGTCAACTCTCGGATTTTCAAGTAGGTCCATGGTGGGACAATGCCGGTACAGCTCATCGTGCTGTTGATAGGCTAGTAGAAGAAGCGCCAGCTGCTGTACTGATTAGCGGAGACTTTGTTTACCATGCTGAGCCAGACCCTCAGCCGAAGATAGAAGAGGCGGTTAGCATTGTGCTGCCGCTGGTAGAAGCCGGTATTCCGACCTACGCAGTTTTGGGAAATCACGACTACGGCATGAGTGGGAAAGAGGCAACGCCTCAGACAGAATTGGCTAGTGAGTTAGCGATCGCACTAGAAGACGCAGGTGTTGTCATCTTAGAAAATGAGTCTACTGAAATGAGCCTGCCAGATAGTGAACAAACACTGTCTTTAGTTGGCGTCGGGTCTCGCTGGGCCAACCAGGCTGATGTGAGTAAAGCACTGCAAGGTGTGAGCAGCGATCAGGCGAGAATAACAATGATGCACAACCCTGACACCTATGAACAGTTTCCTGCTAGCTCAGCGCCGCTGGCGGTGGCCGGACATACTCACGGCGGTCAGCTGCGCGTTCCTGGGTTGCCGCAAACGTCTTGGCTACAGTTTGTTCAAAAAGATGAGGTGTATGCTGACGGCTGGGCAAAGGGCTATGGCGAACCAGGTAACAATCTCTATGTGAATCCGGGAATAGGCATGAGTATTATTCCTATTCGTCTGTTTTGTCCGCCGGAGGTCACTATATTTACGCTGGAGGGTGAGTAAGTATTCAAGGTTGAATCGATTTCCACTCGACCTTGTGCACCCGATACGGCTATAAAACAGTTAATTTGGATACGCGCTATTAAAGTGCGACTTGCTCAGATAACTTCCTGACGCGTTCGGCGACATACAATAGCCGTTGATTTTGCTCATCTGAATCTCTTCCACCTACCTGTATTACAGCGATGCTTTCTGTAAAGGACATTATCTCTTTCTCCATAAAAAGAAAAGTTGCATCTTTTCGACAAATTACTTTCTTGGCTAGCGGAAGTTCATCAAGCGCGAGGTTTTCCAGTTCCAGACTATCTATCGCTTGAATTCCGTATCGCTCAACAGTCGGCAGTGTTTCTTTAGTCAGTTCTACAATTCCAAGTTTGAGTACTCCTCTGCGGAAGTTTACAATCAACATCTCTGCTACAAGAGAGTTCTTTGAGATGTGATTTGCTAAGACCAGTAAACTTTCTCCTTTACGTGCTACTTGCTCAAGTAGAGGAACCCAAGAGGATATATCGTGCAGTAGTTTGTCTACGGCAAGTAAGCGTACGCTGTGTAGTTGGAGTGATAAGGGTACCGAGCCAATCTGCTCTGTCTTTGTGTCTGGTGCACGAAATAGAAACTGTGGAGATGCAATGCCACCTAGAATCACTGCTTTGTCTTTTGATAAGCTAGATTCGAATTTAAAATTAGGCTGATAGATTACGCGACTGGGGCTAGATGAAATAGCGATTGCTTCTTTAATCAGCTTATCTAGATCCTCTGTTTCGATGTCATATCGATCCATACTATATCGATCCATGCGTTGGCTTCTCCGTATTAAGACATCTGGGTTTTAATATAAGAGAGACAATGCCAGTTTTCTGTTGGTCAACAGATCAGTAGAGCATACTCATCTCAGTGGCAGATGGAAGGCGGTAGATAGAAGGTGGCAGATGGAAGGCTTCCGCTAGACTGGAGAGAGTGTATATATTTTGAGCGCTGAGAAAATATGGCTTACAGCGATTTTACGCTAGCAAAAGCACGCGATAGCTTCGATCTTACACTAGATGAAAGCAAAGATTTGTTTGGCGCGATCGCTCCTATACCTCCATCTGAAACCCTCAGCCTAATCCTGGCAGACTACGTTCCGCTGGCGACTGCGATCGCTACGGAAAAAGCCCGCTCCGAATTTCTCATCGCCCCGCTGCTGGCAGAAATTCGACGGCAGTTGAACAACCAGATCTCTCTATTTTCAGGCAACGAGTTTCCCGTCGATTCATCGCTTGGACTCTATGGCTTCTGTGACTATATTGTCAGCGCCTCACCAGAACAGCTGCTGATTACCGCGCCTGTTATGACGATTGTAGAGGCCAAACGCGAGAATATTATTGGTGGCTTGGGCCAGTGCATTGCGGCAATGGTCGCCGCACAAATTTTCAATCAGCAAAACGGCAAATCTGTGGATACTATTTACGGTGCTGTCACGACAGGGACCAACTGGAAGTTTTTGACGCTGACCGGCAAAACAGTTGCTATAGATCGCATAGAGTATTTCATTAATCAGATAGATAAGATTCTTGGCATTCTGATGGCGCCTTTTGAGCACGTATCCGCTGCCGTATCTATTATCTAGTGGCGCTAACGGCTACCGGTTGAGACTTTTGGGTCTGCGGTTCTACGCCAGCTATCTCCAAAATCTGAGGGATTAAGTCTTCTCTTCTTACAGCCATCATATGAACGCCCTGGCAGAGCTGACGAGCGGCTTGTACTTGCTCGGCCGCGATTTTCATCCCTTCTTGTAAGGGCTCGTCGGCAGCGGCTAGGCGATCGATAATGTGCTGGGGAATGTTGACGCCGGGGACGCAGCGGTTGATGAAGGCGGCGTTTTTGGCGGATTTGAGTAGAAAGATACCAGCGAGAATGGGGCGATCACATCCCAAGGCGACCTGGTTCATAAATTTCTCTAGCGTGTCAAAGTCAGAAATGAGCTGACTTTGAAAAAACTGAGCCCCGGCTTCTAGCTTTTTGTTAAACCGGCTTTGCATGCCCGACCAGCTGGTTGATTGGGGGTCTACGGCTGCGCCGGGAAAAATGTCGAGCGCACCGTCGCTCATGGCTTTGTCGTGGTAGTCGGTGCCGCTGTTGAGCTGACGGATTAGGCGCAGCATCCGAATGGATTCTAATTCGTGAACCGGTTTGGATTTGGGATGATCGCCCGCTTTTATGGGGTCGCCGGTTAGGGTAAGCACGTTACGGATTCCTAAAGCGTGTGCGCCCATCAGATCCGACTGTAGGGCGATGGCATTGCGATCGCGCCCTGTCATCTGACAAATGGGTTCGATGCCTGCCTGCTTGAGTAGCACTGAGCAGGCTAAAGACGACATCCGCAGGACGGCTCTACTGCCATCTGTCACGTTTACAGCATGTACCCAGTCTTTTAGATGCGCGGCCATTTCCAACATGTGGCTGGGGTCACCGCCCTTGGGTGGCATTACCTCAGCTGTGACGATAAACTCGCCGGAATATACCGCTGAGCGGAAGCGGTTTTTAGCAGACGCGAATCTTGCTAATGGCAGCTGAGTCTGTCCGTTGGATACTGCATTCATATTTTGTTCTTATAAACTTGACCCAAGCTAGATGGTTACTGCTTGGGCTCTTCAATCGAGCACCTGCGGTATGAGCGATACCTCTGCCCTGGTACTTATGGGCTATCTTATCGAGTTTCCTTATCAAAAGGGGTCATATTCAACAATTGAAACGAGTCATACCTGCTTTACGGCTGCATAAATCCCATTGCCGCTTTTATTTTTTTAAGCGTAGGCGTGGCAACTGCCTGTGCTTTTTCTTTTCCGTTGGCAAGGACTTGAAGCAAATAGGTGCGATCGCTCATCAGTTCAGTATATTTTTCCTGAATCGGTGCGAGCGCCTCTACAGCGGTTTCTGCTAGCAGGGGCTTAAACTGCCCCCAGCCCATGTCTTTACATTCAGCGGCGACGGCTTCTTTGGTTTGATTCGACAGCAGCTGATAAATGCCCAGCAGATTGTTACATTCTGGGCGTTCAGGATTGTCGAATTCTAGTCCCCTTTCTGGATCTGTTTTGGCTCGCTTGATCTTTTTGGTAATGGCTTGCGCAGAGTCTGTGATGTCAATTCGGCTTTGCTCCGACGGGTCAGACTTCGACATTTTTTTGGTGCCGTCTGTCAGGCTCATAATCCGCGCGCCGTCTGGGCGAATCAAGGGCTCAGGCACTTTGAGCACCGGCTTTTTTTCTGTCCCAAACTGATAGTTGAGCCGCCCGGCAATGTCGCGCGTCAGCTCTAGGTGCTGCTTTTGGTCTTCTCCAACAGGCACGATATCTGGCTCATAGAGCAAAATATCGGCTGCCTGTAGTACCGGGTAGTCCATCAGGCCAATGCTGACATTTTCACCCTGCTTTTTTGCCTTTTCTTTGAACTGGATCATCCGCTCTAGCCAATTTAGCGGGGTGATGCAGTTGAACAGCCACGCCAGCTCGCTATGCTCTGGTAAATGAGACTGCACAAAAATGGTTGATTCTTCTGGATCGATGCCACAGGCGATGTAGGTTGCAGCTACCTTGAGCGTGTTTTCTGCCAATACCTTTGGGTCATGAGGGACGGTGACCGCATGCAGGTCTGCCATGAATAAAAAGCAGTCGTACTCCGCTTGCAGGCCGACCCAGTTACGAATGGCTCCCAGGTAGTTGCCTAAGTGTAGGTTACCGGTGGTTTGAATGCCTGAGAGAATGCGGGGCTTGGCCATGGAACGCGGAAAAGAAGGGATCGGAATGATTGTACTGCAATTACCGAATGCCGCTACTGTACCTCTGCCTGAATCACGGAAGAATCTTGCGGTCCTAGGGTTAGGGCTAGGGCTCTTTCTCTTTCAAAGGCTTTTACGGCCTGCCGGTAAACGTCATAGTCGGTTGGTAGGGTCTTTTGTTCGCCTGCCTGGTTAAAGGTGATTTGGTAGCTGACCGATTTGATGATTTCAGGTTCTCGGGCCTTTTCACTTCGTCGTCGTCGATCTTCAATTTCATCGACAGTGGGCTAGAAGAGAAATAACCGCCACCACAAACCCCAAAAGGTAAGAACCACTACAAAAACTAAATGGACTAGAAACGTAAGACAAGGGAC
>CALDSK010000028.1 GCA_937911865.1 uncultured Synechococcus sp. | reverse complement strand
GGTCTGGACTCTTCTCTGACACGCCTGGCAGATTCCCATCGACCCGTTCTGGGACGCCACCGCACACACAACTCGAAAACCGTTGTTGTTGCGTGCGTCCGGATTGTTGTTGTTGCGACAGGCCGAGCGACAATTGCGCGGATTGTTGTTCCAAGATCCCCCCCGCAACACCCGGAGGTGCCTACCCCTTCTTCAACTCCTTGAGAATACAAGCGAGTCGAATATCGGTCGGCGGAGTTGATACGTGTCACCATGCCGGAGGTGGGCCTCCCAACTTTGAAGACATTGAATCACATGGTCAAGGTCGATTTGATAATTCGCATAGACCGATTGTAGAGCCCGACAACGCCGCCTAGCCGACGCAAATTTTCAGTGTGCACCCGAATGCGATCGGGCAACATTCGAAACCCCAGAAAATTGGTGCCTTTCCAGCTTTGACGCAACGGACTCATTTTGAATCACTGTAAAATTAACCAGAGACTGCATGAAGCAGTCGTCAAATTGCTATTTTTTGGAGGTTATGTGTTCAGTGAAGCTTCGCTCGATATTGGTCGAATTATAAGTTTGAGCCCCACTCTACCAACCACAGAGACTGAGTCACCTGGCTGAAGTGAATAAGTGGCTCCTTCTGTAATCCCTTTCCAATACGTTGCTCGATAATGAACTCGCCATTCCTCTCCTTCACAGAGAACTTGTTGAATCTTTCCGGTTCCAACAGGTATTTCGCCAAAAGTCATTTGTTACCCTCGAACATCAAAAGTCAATGAACACACGATGCCAGGAATTTATCCGATGGGTGTTCAGCAGTGTGTAGAAGTTGCTGTTAAACTAGTGTGTCTGAAAAAAAACTTATCCAAAAATAAATTCATTATGAGCTCTCGATCAATATGCGCTTCTACTGAAGGCATCATTTCAATCAAGAAAGCTTTAAAGCAGAAAGGCTGGGCGAAAACCTATTTGGCTGACGTTGTTCAGTGCTCAAGAACGACCATACATAACTTGATGAATGGCAAAAGAATTGAAGCCGATTGTTTCTTTGAAATATGCAGTCGCTTACATCTAGACCCTAATGAAATAGCAGAGAGTACATCAAACGAAAACCTCTCTATTGATGAGATAGTTGTAAAACTTCGTGAAATTGTGCATCCAACTATCATTCAGAAGTGCAGCACTATGAAAGTCCTTGACATGAGTCATCCTATAGAGCTTACGGGAGACAACGGAATATATACCAACGTAAATATCCTTGAGAAAATCACTGCGAAACAGAGATTGGAAATAGAGGAAATTCTTAATCTATTTCTTGTCGAAGAAATAAATGACAATGTAAGATCAATGGATCGCACCTAAGATTTTTACTAGAATTTCCCCACTTACTTTAGTAACCTTTTGAGTGTAGTAACCTTTTGAGTGGAAAATCAATTGATCTCCTATGGATTTTGAAGATTCTAGACATATTCGTTTTAATCGAGTGGGCTTAGGCACAGTCTTAGATGGCTATATCAAAGGAGTAGACGCAGTAAAAAAGTATCCAAAGCTTATGGTTCTTGGAAGACCTGGCTCAGGCAAGACAACGTTTCTGAAATATTTGGCTTTGAAGTGTAGTGAAGGATTACTATTCGAGGATAAGATCCCAGCTTTTGTTGCACTAAGAAGCTATTCTGAGACATATGGTAAACCAGATTTGCTAAGCTATATATCGAATCAATTTATCAAGAGGCATCAAGTAGGAACATCTGCTTCAGATAATATCCGCGAATACGTTTTGGAGGCTCTGAAAGCTGGGAAATATTTGCTTTTGTTTGATGGACTCGACGAGGTGAGTGAGGAGAATGACCGAAGGGTTCTTAATCAAATTAGGCAGTTATCTGAGGAGTACTGTGAGAATCATATTGTCATTTCTTGCAGAATTGCATCAAGTGAATACACGTTTGAAAAATTCACTGAAGTTGAAATAGCCAATTTTGATCGCAATCAGATTAAAGTATTTGTAAATAACTGGTTTCGACCTAAAAATATAGAGAAAGCCAATGAATTCATTCAAGAGTTATCCAAGAATAGTCCATTAGAAGAGCTGGCAAATAGTCCATTACTTCTAACTTTACTCTGCTTAGTATTTGAAGAATTGAATAGCTTTCCTCCAAGTAGGTCAGAGCTATATGAAGAAGGAATTGATATTCTATTAAAGAAATGGGATGCCCAAAGAGGAATTGAGCGAAGTCAGATTTATAAGAGGCTATCCACTAGGCGTAAAGCAGATTTACTGAGTTATATTGGTTATATGACATTCAAGGAAGAAAAATATTTCTTTAAAAGAAGAGATGCGCAAGCTTATATTAGAAAATACATAGAGAATCTTTCGAATTCTAGTGAGACAGAACATGAATTGGAACTAGACAGTGATGCAATATTAAAATCAATCGAGGCTCAACACGGTTTATTGACTGAACGGGCAAAAAGCATTTATTCATTTTCACATTTGACTTTCCACGAATACTTTGCTGCCAGAAAAATGATTTCCTCTAATTTAATAGAAGTCTTGAAGGGGAACTTTTTCAAGAGTCGCTGGAGAGAGGTGATATTACTGGCGTCTGAAATGATGGATAGTGCAGATGAATTCATCTCATGTGTTAGTACTGCGACCTTTAGCCTACCTCAGAGTAATGAAAAAACACTCGCTTTCTTAGGTTGGCTGGAAGAAAAAATCTCTGAAAGAGTTATTGATGACTCACAAAGATCTCCCAGTGCATTTACAGTTAGAGCATACTATTTTGAGCAGGTCATAGCTGACTATTCTAAACAAGCTAGGCATTTCCCCATTACGACAATGCTTTTGGCAAGAAACCCGAATGTCCCACACATCAAAAAAAATGAAGTTTCAGGCGCGAAAGATGTTCTCCTCCGCAGGTCTACGATTGGCGATCTCTTGCATATTACTCAGCCATCTCTAAAAAGAGATGAGCACATACTGGATGCTATACGCGGTTTCAGTAGTGACTCAGATATATCGACTATCATTCACACTAAACTAACTAATGCGGTGAATTTAAATGATTCCTCACCAGAGGCTCTAAAGATACTCCTTGACCAGTTAAAGATCGCTGATGTGGATGATTCTCAAAGTTGGTGGAAAGAACAAAGATGGAAGTGGCTTGAAGCTTTTAGGGAACTAACGAGCAAACACTTTAATATTGGAAAAGACTGGAAATTCACTGAAGGGGAAGTATCAATATTAGAAGACTATCACTATGGCTTGAATTTGTTAGTTGAGCTGATGTTGACAGATTCAGTTATTGCTAAAAGACTACGTCAACAAATATTGACCAAGCTTTTTTCAGCTTCAACTCCAGAATGGTAAATGTAAGTTTTGGAGGTTTCTCTATCTTTTTACTTAGATATCCATGATCGAAAAATGCTCTCTGATTAAATGAATCTACTGCTATTTTCCCTGGTAATATCAAATCTTTGAACTCGGATTAAAGATGCCACCTTATAATCTCATCACTCTCCGCCTGCGGTGTGTAGCGCTATTTCACAGAATCGGTAGAACTATCTTCCAAATAACTATATTGGAAATTGCAATCTATAAACTGCTAGAGACTAGAAATCGCATCTTCGACTTCTGCTTCGTCCACTTCTAGATACCGCTAGAAGGCTGCCAAGCTAGTCCAGCCGCCAAGATGTTGAATCACGCGCTGGCGGGTACCTTTGCGATCAAGAGTAGTGGCCATGTACGTCCAAAACTGTGGGTGCTGTAGCCTTCATGATCGAGGCGATCTCATGCTTCCCTGAGGGCGTTGTCGGCGGCTTGACGGGTGATGGGCTGATGGTCTTTGCTAGAAAAAAATAGCCTTGGGTGGGCAGTTCCGTAGCGTCTAGAACGGCTTTGAGCTGAGGATGGATGGGGACGGCACGGGTGCGTTTGGTTTTGGTGGTAGTGCGGCGAAAGACGATGCGACCTGCGATGATGTCTTTGGCTTTAAGCTGGCGGGCTTCGCTAACGCGGCAGCCGCAGTGATAAGCAGGGAGTTCCAATTAAATGTAAAACTCTGTAGGATGAGCTAGCGCAACTACTTAGCAGAGGGCGAAGAGGGCCTACATCGGCTAAGGGCGCAGCTCTGCCAAGATACAGGTGAACTGCTCTGCAGTCCAGATTTTAGCTTGGCAGTTGTGGTCTCGTTTGGGCATTTTTCTTGTAAGAGAGTCTTAATCTTGCAGTTCGGGAAATTAATCAGATTCTTCAGCTACTTGAGCCTCGCTCTGATCAAGCATCGACGAAACTGTAGCCTCCAGTTCTGGAGGTAGTTGTGGGTGTATTTCCTGGCCTGGCAAGCTTTTGAGTGAAAGCAAAATTCCTTGTCCGGGCAACAAGCCGACTGCCCTCCATCTTTTACGTGTTCTCTGATTTATTTGAAGTTCGAATTTGTCTGGATCAGGATGAATACCAAAAACTTCAGCACTGATTTCATAAGGGAAAACTAAGTCTATTTCCATGTCTGTTGTGGAATTCAAAGATACAATTGGATCAATGGAATCTGGCCGCAAAAGTGATTGGCTAGAAAACTTGAATTCTGCACGACAATCTGGAGGAATTTCAACTGGGATTTCTAGCTTTATACTATCATCTGAATTCTCCGCCAAGGCTCCGATTAGTTGTGCTGTACACTTTTCAGATTTGATCGTCGCCCCTCTGGAATCTTTTACATCGTATTCTGCATCTATTATCTGTGTTGAGTTTGGACGAGCAAACTCATTTTCCTTAGTCTCAATTACCCTGAATGGATAATTGATTGGTTGTGAAGTTAAGTTATGGATTGAATAGTTTGAAGCTAAGCTCCTTAAAAGAAATTTGAATGGACTGGTATCCCAATTCAGGGTAATTGCGATTTTGAAGTTTTTACGGATGAAATTTTGTTTTAAGACATGAGTCTTGACCTCGCCTAAGATTGCCTCATCTCCAATCAGCTCCTTCAAAATCCCATCGGTAGTAGCATTTTGAATCTCTTGAATTGCGTCATTTAGATCTTTGTTTCTCTGGTAGTTGTTTGCTAATTCAAGAGTTAGTGTCAATATAGCTGACGCTGCGAAGGCTGAAGAAAGGTTGTTCAGAAGACCAGTCCAGTAAGAATTGTTTTGTAACTTCAATGGCTTTGGTAAGTAGGCTAGGAGTAATGCCATGAGTGCCAAACCTAAAGCACCACCTAATAATCCCCAACCAATAGAGCCAACTATAAAAAACTTACTATTGTGCTTATTTTGATTCTGAGACATCCAGATTCTCTACTATCTAAGCAAGAGTGAGACCAACAAAAATTTTACGGAAACAAAAATAATAGTCTACAAATCATCCAAAAACTCGGAAGCTGGATCGACTCCACTGATGAGGAGATGGTCGCGGGCGCGGGTGCAGGCGACGTAAAGCAGGTGGCGTTCGGTGGTGTAGACCTCCTCTAGGCTGGCTTCGTCGGTAACGCTTTCAATGCGCTCTTGTTGGGGAATCACCTCGTCATCGCAGGCCATGACGACCACAGCACGGAACT
>CALDSK010000027.1 GCA_937911865.1 uncultured Synechococcus sp. | reverse complement strand
AATCCCCCCTACAATCGCCGGCGAAGAGCTACCCTACCCACGAGAGAGCGGCACCCCCAGATGAATTTTGATATGTACCGGCGGCGCAGGCTTGCCCAGGCGCGCGTAGCACTTTAGATACGCCCGGTAAACCAGATTACCGGGCCCTGTGTTTACTCGGCTCGCCTCTGTACCTTCTACCGATATCTGAAACGGCTCGCTGTCTGAAAGGGGCGTAAAAGGCGTGAAGTGAAAGCGGTTGTACAGACTGAGCGCCGCGCCTAGACAATCGAACCCAGGCCCAATGTTGGCGGTAGTCGCCGGAACCGTAACAGTGACAGAGGAAGGCACAAAAAAAATCCTATACAGCGTCAGGAATTAAACAATTCTCGCCATTGTATAGGACTTCATGGCCCTCTTCCGTATGAAGCTTTTGCGGCTATCCGGCTTCCTTCAATGTCCCTCAATGAGCGCCTAGCGTCTGGATGTATCTAATTTCAGAAACTGACCCCATATTTGTAATAGTGATATCTGCAAAGCAGCTAGGCGCAAGGCCCATCTCACCTTCTTTCGGACAGCCGTGGTATCGCTTGATCAATTGCTGGTCTAGATCGAATCTATCTTCAGATGGCTGAGCAAAATCGATGTGACTGAAAACGTCCAAAATAGCGACATATTCTTGCGCGTCTCTTTCAGTTATTAGCCCGCGAGGGAGCAAAGTGATCACGGTGCCGCCGATGTCGTTGGGCGCAGCAATCAGCTTTAAATCGCTGAAAGCGTATTCGCTGTAGCTACAGGCATCAGGCAAGCCAGCACAAAACCCTTCGCTTTGTCTTACATAGGGGCCAAATATCGCTGAGCTAAACGGCTGATCGGCGTAGGTATTGTTTACCTGATCACTGCTATCTACTGTGCCAGGCACTGAATCAACTAAGACCGTTTCGTCCTCCGGGTCAGAAATTCCCCATTCCCAAAGCGTAGGTTCACCGTTTGCAGCCCTCTCTGAGGAAACTGTTGTTAGACCAATAGTTCTACCGCGCTGTTCCGGATACGCTTGCCCTGTATAAGTGAACGCAAAAGCGCAGTAGCCCAGTCCTGTTCCTGAGCAGGCAGTTACCTCTGTAAACCCTCGCTCTACTAAGTCTCGAATCGCCAAATCAGTATGAAATTCATCTGAATTAACCGTAGTGGTTATCTCAGGTGTCCAGCCGTTAGCAATCAGGGCAGCTCTGGCTTCCCCATAGGCCATGTGCTTTTCAATGCCGCTGAGCGCACTCTCTTCAAAACTATCTTTTGAAGCAGGGTCGCTAGTTTGCTGTACCACCACGTCAACCGCAGCAGGAGAGACTACGGCTGAATTCGATGGGGAAACGACTGCTGATTGGGTGCAGCCGACCGCTACCCCCCCAATCAGGATAGAGAGAATACTTGAAGCAAGCCTATTGAGAGAAAGCTGATTGCAAGAAAGTTTAAGACGCGTTTTCTTTGAAACCGAATAAATCGTCGTCGAATCAATCACAGTGGGTGAAGCCCTCGTTTTGCATGTCGCATCACGGGTAGGGTACCCAGTACAGGCGTCCAGTACAGGCGTCCAGTACAGGCGTCCAGTACAGGCATGAAGAGCGGGCCGACAGTCATTAAACAGACGAGCTCACAACCACAATCTACGATCTTTTAGTAACAGAATTACTGTTCTCATACCGTCGCTTCGCTCTGTCGGCATCAATCACATTTTTGACACGCTTGGCAGCGTAATTCTTAACCGCTGTTTTATCCCTATTGGCTATTTCGGTCGAGCGGTTAGGAGCGCTTTTTTGAGGTACGTCTCCCCCCCAAACAGTCCCCTTGTCGCTAGCACCAGCTAGCGGCGAGGTCTTTTGTAGATAGTTCGACAACTTACTCAGAAACACGTTGCTAACCTGCTTAGAAGCCTGCCTTTTCGGCTGAGTAGCAGGCCTCGAAAACTGAGTTAATGGAACTTCTTTAACTAAACCGACAAAAATCAACCGGAATCCAATCTTTCGAACCTCTAGCGTCGGCAGCTTTAGAACGCTTGCAATCTTAGATACAGGCAGACCGTCTTTTGCCAGGCGGAGCACATCTTTTTCTTTGCTATGTAGGCGATAGGCAGGGATCTCTCCCGGCATACACTTCAACCCAGACTCCAAGTTAGGAAGCTTGTCTAGTAAATTCCCCCAGTCTTTGAGCACGCGCAGACTGGGTAGGGTAATATCGGTCGCCCGAATTTTGATTCCTGTCATCTCCAGATAGGGAAACGGGTAATGCGCATTGAAAGAGAACCTGACGTCCATTGCTTTCAACAGCACACGCGTATGCCTGACTATCTGAGAGGCAAAAAGAGCTTTGAGCTGTTTGCTGGTCAATATGGCACGCTCTTGGAGAAATTTTCCTAAGGCAACTCTAGGAGGGCACTGGCGCAACAGTCGCGAGAGCGTAACGGTCCGAAGCAATGATCGCTCTTGCAGGATGTGCAACAGGCCTAGCCCATCTAATCGACTAGAAGCTGCGAGTAAGTTACCCTTCTCAAACCAGAAAAAATGTGCTCTTCCCTCCAGCTTCTTGCCCTCGATCGGCTTGAGCGATAGGCGACCTGTCTGCTGACTATCTTGCAAAAACTTAAACAGCTCAGGCAGCGAAAACTCGGAAGTTAAGCCCTGGAGAATCATATAAATTACACTGGCTGTATTTTGATGAGCTAGTGTGTAAAAGACTTTAACAGCACCGTAATCGTCGATTGATATGCATCGACTGATGTGATTTTCGACTCGGTAGATGCCGCAATTATACTGAGAGACTCAATGGTATGCATACGCATTACCTATCATTTTTAATAAGTTATGTTTGCTGACACGTTTGCGAACAGCAACAAAAAATAAAGAAATGTCAATCGCAGCAGTCAGTCGCAGCAACAAAGATAAAAACGGCTGCTATACCGCCAGCTGAACATACTGATTGATCAGCATCATTAACGCATTAGTGACCGAAACGGGTTCTGTCGCATTGATGGGTATAAAGGGAGGGCGCTGGGCACTGTCTGTAAACCCTGTAGCGATCGCAACACTGTCCAAACTCCAAGCATCCTCACAGTCTGCGTGAGTAACCCCCACAATCATCGGTAGGGTAGCGCGCTCTGCCATAAACTCATGTATTAGCTGAGCCTTGCGAAAATCAGCGGGTCTATGCGCTGGAACAAGCAAAATATAGGCATGGGCGTGGTTAATGAGGTACTCCCACATGAAGTCAAAGCGTGGTTGCCCAGGGGTGCCATACAGATGAAGCGCCATCTCAGGCTCAAATTGCAACCGCCCAAAATCGAAGCCAACGGTCGTTTTTTCCTTCAAAAGACCTGTTTCATCGGTGGCTTGGCGATCGGTATCGACCACGTCAATCTCGCTTACAGCTCGGATAAAGGTGGATTTCCCTGCGCCAACTGGCCCAGTAACCACCAACCGCATAATCTCCATAGTCACCTTGTAGTCACCTTGTAGTCACCTTTTGGGTCTGTGGTTATTTCAGTCGTTTATTCTAGCGGTTGATGCACAAGGGGATATTACAGTCTCGCCGGGGTCTTCTGCATATCTACGCAGAAAAACAGTTAGAAAAACTAAAGCGGTCAGAGAAAGGTTTCCATTAATAAGAGAAAGGTTATTTCCAGTAACTCGACCAATGACATGTTCTACGGCACTTTGGCCACCGTCTAGCTAAAAGAGAGCGTTATTAGCTTCTGAAGAAAAGTCTTGAAAACTGTGAAACAGCGCTTACAGGCCTATACGGCATGATTCACAAAGCGTATTTACCAGGCGTATTCACCCCTAAAGTGCCCAGTCGGAAAAAATGGCGCTATAGAATTTCTCGAATAGTTTCAGGTCTGTTTTTCTTCCAATAGACCTGCCCCGAAGAGACGACGCCATAGTCTTTTCGGGGCAGAGCTACGAGCTGTAACGATCGCGCTGATTTCTAAGTCGTCTTTGTCGTCTAGAAATCAGCGCGATCGCTCAAAGCCACTTTCAGCCGCTCTAGCACCTCAGGAAGTGCGATCGCACCCAAATCACCCTCCTTGCGCGTCCGAATACTCAAACTCGTCGCGTCTACTTCCTTGTCACCAATCACTGACATCACCGGAATCTTCGCCTTCTCAGAATTGCGAATCATCTTACCAAGGCGTTCACCGCTCTTATCCACCTCAACCCGCACGCCCAGCTGACGCATCTCGGCCGCCGCACTATCCGCATACGCCCAGTGACCTTCTGTCACCGGCAACAGTCTTACCTGCTCAGGCGCAAGCCAGAGTGGAAAATCGCCCGCATACTGCTCAATCAAAATACCAATCAGCCGCTCTAGCGAGCCAAACGGTGCTCGGTGAATCATAATTGGCCGCTGACGAGTACCATCTTCCGCCACGTATTCCAGATCGAAGCGCTCAGGCAACGTGTAGTCAACCTGCACTGTACCCAGCTGCCACTCTCTTTCAAGCGCATCGCGCACAATAAAGTCCAGCTTAGGGCCATAAAAGGCCGCTTCACCAATCCCTTCGAAATGGTCCATTTCCATGGTTTCCACCGCCTGGCGAATGGCATTTTGCGCCTTGTCCCAAGCCTCGTCGGAGCCGATATACTGACTCTTATTCTCCGGGTCGCGGAAACTGAGTCTCGCTTTAAAGGATTGATCCATCTTCAAAGCACGTAACGTCACCTGAATCAGATCAACAACCTTAAGAAATTCTTTATCTAGTTGATCAGGGGTAACAAACAAATGAGCGTCATCTTGAGTAAAGCCGCGCACTCGGGTTAGACCACCCAGCTCTCCCGACTGCTCAAAGCGATACACCGTACCAAACTCAGCCAGCCGCAGCGGCAGCTCCTTGTAAGAGCGCAGCTGACTCTTATAAATCTGCACATGAAAAGGACAGTTCATGGCTTTGAGCACAAAACCTTCGTCCTCACTTTCTCCCATCATTGGGAAAAGGTCTTCGGCATACTTTTGCCAGTGACCTGACGTTTTGAACAGGTCTACTCGGCCTACGTGAGGCGTTACCACAGGCTGATAGCCTCTGGCCACCTGCTCAGCCTTTAAAAAGTCTTCTAGTGTAGAGCGCAAAAGCGTACCCTTGGGAGTCCACAGCGGTAATCCGGGCCCAACATCATCCGAAAAGACGAACAAACCCAGTTCTTTTCCAAGTTTGCGGTGGTCTCGTCGTTTAGCCTCTTCTTTGCGACGTTTATATTCTTTTAATTCTTCAGGTGTCTCCCAGGCGGTGCCGTAGATTCGCTGTAGCTGAGCTTTTGTCTCATCGCCGCGCCAGTATGCACCCGCCACGCTCTCCAAATCAAACGCTTTGGGATGCAGATCTTTAGTCGTCTCAATGTGAGGGCCCGCACACAAATCCCACCATTGATCGCCCAAATGGTAGAGGGTAATCGGCTCTTGCAGCCCTTCTAAAATTTCTAACTTATAGGGCTCGCCCAGCTCTTCAATCCGTCGCTTGGCCTCTTCGCGGCTCACCTCTTCACGAACGACCGGCAGGCCTTTTTTGATGATTTTAATCATCTCTTTTTTTATCGACTTCAAATCCTTATCGGTAAAAGGCTCTGGCGCGTCAAAATCGTAGTAAAAGCCGTAGTCGATTGAGGGGCCAATCGTGACTTGAGCCTTAGGAAATAGGCGCTGTACAGCCATCGCCATAACATGAGAAAACGTATGGCGGATCCGCTCTAATTTCTCGGATTCACGGGTGCGCAAAAGCTTGATCGGCTGAGCTTCAACCGTTGAGCCGTTAGCTGATGCACTGGAATCTGAGGACTGTTTGGAAGAATCTGAAGTAGTAACCATATCAAAGACGATTGGATAAGCGGCAGCCATACAAGGGCAGACCGCAGAAAAATGAAACTGCACGTGCTCAGCGCACTCGCCCACACAACACAGCCAATGGCAGGCTTTAGCAGGACAAAAGCTTTAGCAGGACCTTTAGCAAGGACAAAGAGCAAAGCTCAGCACGGCGGCAATTAACGCGATTCAGTGTAACGCAATCAAGCACGATTCATGCACTTACGGCTGTCGGATGCGTTGGCTGCCGATTGCGTCTTTAAAGCAGGTGTATCTCAGGTAGATTCATGGCAGGGCTTACTCCGCAAGGCTGTAAAAACACAGGAGAAACACAGAGGAAGTATCGTTCGCTTAAAAAATAGCAGTATCAAATAACACCTGCTATTATTCATAAGGTGGAGGCACCGGTCCTCTTAAGCAATGCTATTGGTGATGTTGGAGCCACTTCTGTTTCTACAGATTTAAGTTAGAGTCATTTCTCTCTGTAGACAGACGTTTTGAGTAAGGTTCGGTTTTTACTATTTTCTTACGAAAGGTTAACTGCTTAAGGTCGTGCTACGCTTATTCGCTATAACTTGATAGCGCCTGATTCAACTCATCCGCCTGACCTGTTCTAATCGGATGTTTTATCCAAGTAAGCTGAAAATGTTGAAGCTAGGATACGTCTCAGGATTTGGTGTGTAGGTCAACAGCTTCAGTGCGTCACTCCGGTCTTCGTCAACCAGTAATTTTACTTCGTTAAAGGATCAACAACGCTTTGAGCTAAGTTACTTGTGCGTTTCAATTTTTTCAGTTTCATTTTTCTCGACTGACTGCTTCAATTTACTGCTCAGAAGACCCGTTAAGTACCTGAGCATCTACAGCTTTAGCCATTCTTTCAACAGATTGTTTCAATAGCAGCCCAAAACAACAGACCATTCTGAAAGTATTCACTCCGTTTAATTTATGACATCTCAATCTGCGACTACTGCTTCACTTAAAGAGCCGGTAGATATTCATCCTATGGCTGACTTTCAACGCAAGGTGCGATCGCTGGTCGAAACCAAGTCGATCCAACCTTCCGACAGCCTCTGGAAAATCGCCTTTATCTTTGGCGACAAGTGGGCTCACTGGAAGTCCGAACTAGAGGCTTTTGACTTCACCATGCAAGATGCCATCGGAGACCTACTCGCCGTTGACTGCTGGGAAGAAGAAGAAGAGGAAGAGACTACCGAAGCCTAGCTAGCGGTTCTTCTTCCACAGCCAGCTACCGCTCAATTGCCTATCCCCTGCCTATCCCCTAATTACCTACCCTTTGACATGAATCAGTCGGTTCAGGTCATTGGGGTCAACATCGTAAGCCGCACCGAAGCCCATCACAAATCGGCCAGAGTGCGGCTTTAGTTGAAAGATACGAAAGTCAGGCAGACCAATCATCACTTCGACAATATTGCCGAATTTGTCTAGAAACGTCTGGGCGATCGCCTCCCACTGCGCGCTACCGCGCTCTAGTAACGTCGCAGTGCAGTCATAGCTCAGCCGCTTACGCGCAAACATCTGCGTCGTCTTCGACTCATCTTCTACAAACAGCACACTCACTCGGCCGGCCGCTGTCAAATTTTGTGTATGTGCAGACCGACCACTGACAAAGATATAGATATTGCGACCTTCGTCTACTACGCAGGAAGCGTAGCTTGCCTGTGGCTGCCCGTCACAATCAGCAGTGGCTAAAACAACGCTACCGAATTGGTCGGTAAAGCTTTGATAGCTTTCTAAGGCGCGATCGGCATCGGCTTCTGGTGACATAGATTTTGCTCCTGGAATTTGCTTGTGAGGACGAAGTATCCGCTCAAAAATAGCAACACGCTAAAAAATAGCAGTCCTCACGTCCTCAAGATATCTATGTCAGGCGATATTTGTCAGGCGATATTTCATAAACACAACCTACTGCGAGATTGAGTACCTACTGCGAGATTGAGTACCTACTGCGAAATGGGGACATCTTCAAAAATTGCGTTGTCAGGGATAACGACATCTACGACATTGACATCCTCTGGAACTTCTAGCCAGAAATAGGCATTCGCCCAAGTGTCATAGGGAAGATCTCTGATAGTTGTAAAGGTCGTGTGCTTGCCTCTAACTCCTGGATAGACCTCGTTCGTCTGCGGGTTGCGCGCTTTGGCTGTATTCAGGCCCAAAGCGCCACCTGTGCCCCTTCCTGATGTTTCGACGTCGCGACGAATTCTCAAAGAAAAGTTGACAATTTCAGGACTATTAGAAAGTCTTTCTGCGGAAACTATCTCTACAGTAGCCTGGTTGTCGTAGCCTTTTTGAGAGAACTCGCCCGGTTGTATCGCCCTAGCAGATGAACCAGCAGATGACTCGGGTTGCTCATCGGTCACATCGATTTCGTCGGCTGACACCTGAGAAACAGTCTGAGTTCTAGCGGCCATACCAGATCGGTCTGCCACAGATTCATCAGCTGACGCAACAACTTCCGCTAGCGCGCTCTCATGTGCCTGTAAAAGCGTCGCCTGCTCCGATAGCTGATCTTCCACCCGCGCTTCAAACGTGGAAGTCTTGAAAAAGTTAAGTCCGCTAATAGCCAGCGCAGCGATAGAGGCTATCAACGATAGTGCCAAAGAGAATGTTTTCATGGAGCCGGTTTTGAATGGGGGTTGTACTTAAAGGATTTGCATAGGCATGTCAAGATGCACCTGCAAAATAATACAAGCAGGCCCAGACAATTTCGGATGATATGCCTAATGAGTGTTACCGGGGCAGCTTCTGACCTGTTAATGTGTATTCACGATGGCTTAATATTTCTACACAATATTTCAAAAGTCATCGAAGCTTGCTGTTTGAAACAGGCTATCTGCTTCGATATTTTCACCTTGATTCTCTTTTCTTCATGACTGCTCGATCCGTTTCTGCTGCTCTGGTTAGAGAATCTTTTGTCTCTATTTCTATTGCTACAATCATTGTCCTGCTATGGCTGCTGAGCGCTTACGTCAGCTTATTTGTCCTTCCAGACGCCAAAACCCTCCCGCTTGTAAGCATTCTGGCTGTCATTGCAGGGCGCTCATTTCTGCATACTGGGCTATTCATTCTGGCCCACGATGCGATGCACGGGACCCTAGCACCCGCTTATCCTCGTCTAAATGATCTGTTTGGCTGGATTATTCTGCGGATCTACAGCTTCTTGTCTTTTGAGCAAATGCAGGCGGCACACCACCAGCACCACCGCACGCCGGCTCAATCCACTGATCCAGACTTCTACCCTGGCAGCTTCTGGCCCTGGTACTGCAAGTTTATGCAGACCTACTTGCACGGTGGGCAGGGCTGGGTGATCTTCTGGGGAATGTCAGCCATTTTCTATCCATTGGTATTGGGCCTTCACGTTCCACTGCTTAATGCCGTTCTATTTTGGCTGTTACCGCAGGGCCTTAGCTCATGGCAGCTGTTTTATTTCGGCACATATTTGCCCCACAAGCGCCCGGTTGGAGGGCATACCAACGCCCATCGGGCTAATAGTTCCCAGTCTTCTACGCTGGTATCCTTCTTGAGCTGCTACCACTTCGACTATCATTGGGAGCATCATCAGTATCCACATTTGCCGTGGTACAAGCTGCCATCTATGCATCACAGCGGCTCAAACTGACACCAACCGTCCAGAACATATATCAGGAGTGTTTAGTATGTCTCTATTCTCTTTTTCGGGCACGCCGCCCACCGATTTAGGTGTGACAGACGGCAAGCTGAAAAGCTGTCCAGATACACCCAACTGTGTGTGTTCTTATACGCCAGCTGACGATAAGGAGCATGTGATCGCCCCTTTTGCTTACACTGGCTCAGCTAAAGATGCGATCGCCAAGCTTAAGCAAATCATCGAAAGCATGGAGCGCTCCACTATCAACGTGGTCAGCGATGACTATTTATATGCAGAATTTTCTAGCAAGCTCATGGGCTTTGTAGACGACGTAGAATTCTATGCGCCCGCTGGCGAAAGCGTCATTCACACTCGCACCGCTGCTCGCCTGGGAAAATCAGATCTAGGGGTTAATCGCAAGCGCACAGAAGAAATCCGTCAGAAGTTCCAAGCAGCTAACTTAGCGTCAAACCGCTAGTAACCCGCGTAGCAGCAGACTCAGCGACGGCCTGGTCTACAGAGCTGCTTTATCGAGGTTTTAATAGGACGGTTTGTAAATATATCGATTGCGTCTATTTCAACGAACGGAGAACCTGTAGGATTAATGAAGAAATTCTGATTTAGTCACTGTATTCGAACCCCGATGGTCAATACTGTCGCAATGGGGCCTTCTGCCTCTGCGCTAGCTACCCAGTCTGCATACGGGCCTGCCCAGCAGGTATTGAAAGAGCGTTTGCAAGAAAAGCTGAAGGGAAGAGATAAACCAGAGTTTGTGCTCGCCGCAATTGATATCGGCACCAACTCTGTTCATATGGTGGTGACCAAAATTGACGCCACACTTCCCTCTTTTAATATTATTGGGAAAGAAAAAGAAACGGTTCGCCTGGGAGACTTTTGCGAAAACACAGGCGATCTGACTGAAGAGGCAATGGCTAGAGGAATTGCCTCATTAAAGCGCTGCATGAAAGTAGCCGAAAGCTTCCATGCAGATGATGTAGTCGCCGTGGCAACCAGCGCAGTCAGAGAAGCTGGCAACGGTCAGACTTTCATTGACCGGGTAAAAGCAGAAGTCGGACTCTCAGTTAATTTGATTTCAGGAATTGAAGAAGCCAGACGGATTTACTTAGGTGTCATCTCTGGGGTAGAGCTAAAGGGTCACCCCCACGCCATCGTCGATATTGGCGGTGGCTCTACCGAAATCATCGCCGGGCGAGGCGGCCTCAGCGATTTCCTCAGCAGCAGTAAAGTAGGCGCAGTTCGTTTGACCGCTCGGTTTGTCTCTACCGACCCCATTGACAAAAGAGAGTTTCAGTACCTGCGGGCCTATGTGCATGGCGTGCTAGAGCCCACAGTAGATAAGCTAAAAAGCAAGCTGAAAAATAATCTCACTGGAACAGCACACGAAGAAACGCCGCTAAAGCTCATCGGGACATCTGGCACCATCGAATGTCTCGCAGTCCTGCTAGCAATGGACAAAACCGGTGTAGAACCCGATCCGTTAAATGGCTATCGGCTCTCTTATGACGAGCTTAAAAGCTGGGTACATCGCCTGCGCAAAATGCCCTACGAGGAGCGGCTCGCGCTGCCAGGTATGTCGGACCGACGCGCTGAAATTATTGTGGCAGGCGCAGTTATTTTGCAAACCACAATGGAGCTGTTAGAAGTGCAGCAGCTGACCATCTGCGAACGGGCCCTGCGAGAGGGTGTTGTTGTTGATTGGATGCTAACAAACGGCCTGATTGAAGATCGCATGGCCTTCCAACAATCCATTCGCGATCGCTCTGTGCGTAAGATGGCCCGCAAGTACAACGCCAAAGGCGATACCGTGGCCGCCTTTGCGACTAGCCTGTTCGATCAAACCCAGGGTGTGCTACACACGCTTGGCCCACTCGCAAGAGAATATCTGTGGGCTGCTGGCATGCTGCACAACAGTGGCCACTATGTCAGTCACTCCGCTCACCACAAACACTCTTACTACCTGATTCGTAACGGCGGTCTGCTCGGCTTTACTGAAACTGAAGTCGAAGTCATTGGCAATATAGCCCGCTATCACCGCAAGAGTCAGCCCAAGCGCCGCCACGAAAACTACAACAGTTTGCCCAGCAAGCACGAACGCAAGCTGGTTGATCAGCTCAGCGCCATTTTACGTCTAGCCGTTGCGCTAGATAGAGCCAGGAATCAAGCGATCGCATCCGTTCACGCCACATTTGATAATTCATCACGAACCCTACAGCTGCACCTAACGCCCAACGATCCCCAAAATACATGCGAGCTAGAGCTGTGGAATCTCGATTATAAGAAAGCCTGGTTCGAAGCCGTTTTTGAAGTCACCGTTCAGGCTAGAGCCACTGTAGAAACGCTCGCTTCTCCGTAGCACTTCTAGCTCGATAACACTTCTAGCTCAAAATGTCAGATTGAACAGCGCCTTGTCTCAAAATGCGCAAGAGCTTGAGCGTTGCTACTTGAATTTCTGCTTGAGGAACAGCGAGCTGACCATTCAAAAACTGCTCCAACAGCGTCAGCATGCCACCGACATAAAAAGTTGCCAGTACCTGTATCTCTTTATCACTTAGCTCCATTTCACGTTGCAAATAGGGCTCTAAAGGTGTGTTGATTCTAGCACCATTGCTCTCGGGCATCGTCGTTGTCGCACTGCTTGTCTCTGGCGCACTATGTTACGACGACAGGCAATAGCCTACTAAAGCCCGCTACAACGCTGCAATTGATGATTGAAAACCGCAGACTAAGCATACGCTTGATTGTCACCGTCTGGTTAGTGACAATCGGTACATGTATCGCTACAGCAGTCGGTGCAATGCTTTTACTCATTCCAGGATTGCTCCTGATGGTTGCTGGCAATGCGTCTATGTGGTTTCTGACAGCGCAATATGCGATCGCGACGGGACAACAGTATGAATAGACCCTAAATTTCCCTAAATTTCTAAATTTACAGAGCGCTAAATTTACAGAGCGCTAAATTTATAAAGCGCCCTGCCTTCAAAACAAAGGACAGAGCGCTTTCACAGGCTCTCGATCGCCTTCAATCAACTGATCTCATTGGCGCTAGTCTACAGAGACTGCAAGAATCGAACCAACGCTAGCCCACAGAAAAAACACTTGAAGCACGTGCTCAGTTATTGCGCTCCGAATCTTAGACTTATCTCGTAGAGTCCATTTTTGAAGATCCGGAGTTTTTTTAAGTTTTTCAGTATTCTTCCTGAGAAGCCTAACTCACTGATGGAGAGCCTAACAAAGCGAAAGCATACACAAAACACATACAAAGTATATTTTTATACACGCTCTCTGTCTGAACAGCTCACTGGCGTCGTTCTTAGTAAAGTACAGACGCGTTGATCTTCTATCCGGCTAAATACAGTACTTCTATAGATTCTGTATATATTTCGTTACCCAATAGAAAACGCTAAGTGTACGGAGTATTTACATAAGTAATTTCTTGTAACAGGGTCAATGAATTCTTTATGTAGTACCCAGCAAATACTGAGATAGCGGCACAGATTCGGTATAAAAATATAATCTGCCCTTATCGTCTCGTCTGGTGTGGCGCGAGAATTTTCATCAAAGCTATTCTCGCATCTCCCACTTTCTAATCGTTGAGTTTCCTCTTCTTCTGAAACTAGCCATGCCACAAACAATATCGTCATCTGCCACATCGGCTTTAGTCCACAAACCCGTCAACGCTGTCCGCCGATTTCGCTCTAACTCCTTCGCAGTTAGACTGTTTGCCATGCTTATGGGCGGTGCAATTTTGAGCATCGGCAGCGTGGCTTTTCTGTTTGCTGAAACAGTCAAATTTCAGGCCGAAGACCAAATCACCAAAGTCTTAGAAGGAAAGGTCAGCACACTTCATGAAGTCACCGACCGCACGGAAAATTTAGCCTACACGCTAGGCGTGAGCGTTTCAACATTACACATTCGCGGCGCCCAAACAGCAGGCACCTATCAAGAGCTCACCCGGCAGCTATTCGAGAGTCACCCCAGCTACATTTTGGGCATGGGGTTTGGCCAAAAGAGGACCGGCATCTTAACCGATCGAGATTGGTTTTATCCCTACTATCAAATTGATTCGCCGGTTGATACCACACAGCCTCAATCACCTAACGCACCCTTACAAACAACCGCGCAAGCAGAAAAAGCTCGCTACACCAACCGCGCTGAAGCGCCCTACGTTTACCCGGACAGCAACGCATATCAGTCTTACTTTTTGCCCCAGGAGAGCGTGTGGACTGTCCCCTATCCCAATCCAGATCAGGCCGCTTTGGATGCAGATAATGGAACGATTCTCACCTATTACTCTCAAATTTTTGACGATCAAAAAGAGTGGCTCGGCACTGTTGTAGTCGATGTTGACGGCGCTTACCTAACCTCTATTTTGGCTGAGCCTGTCTTCAGGCGAGGAGGAAAATTAGTCCTGCTATCTGACGATGGTCAGGTTATCGCAAACCCGGCTTCAGATGAGTCAGTTCTAGAGCAAACCTACGCGAATATTCCGGGCCTGAGTAAAATATGGCCTCAGGTAGGCGGCGAGAATAGCAGTGGCCTAATCGAAGGCGATCGCGGCTACTGGTCCTACATTCAAATTCCAGAGCAGTCGTGGGTAGTCTTGGCCTATGTACCCTACCGCGTTGTATTTCTTCAAATTATTGCCATTTCACTGGCTGCTATAGCGTTAGCAGGACTACTGATGGCAGGAGCCACCGTGCTAGCTATCCGCTACCTCAACCGTCGCCTACGCCCGGTCATCAACGAATGCCAGCGGCTGTCTGTTGAGGATGACGCTATCACCCAACGGCTATCTGGCAAAGATGAACTCGAACAGCTATCCATTTCCTTTTTTAACCTGCTAGAGCAGCTTCAGCTAACACAGACGCAGGTCCGCTTAGAAGCAGCCCATGCCACCGAGGTCGAAGCCCAGCTCAGTCAAATTCAAACTCGCTCAGCAGCCAATCAACGTCGCCGACAAACCGCTGCGAAAAAGCTAGCAGATCTGCTACCACAGGTAAACGCCGCAGCGATTAACTCGTACTCGCTAGCGAGCCCTTCAACGCAGCAGCTTCAGCAGGAGCTAGCACAGCTCAATCAGGTCGTTGCCAGTTTGGCAGAAGACGACTGGCTCATAGGCGTACTGCCCGAACGTAGAGACGGGTCAGCCGTCGCTGATGAGCCAGAAACAGCTCAGGTCAGCCGCCGGTTAGGACACATCTTTATCCAGGTGCTCTCAGCACTCACTCAATTCTCTCAGCTGCTGTCTGCCTTCGAGGGCACACATGAGCATGTTCTAACGATTGAGCAGGAAATGCTAACTGCCAAGCGCGATATAGAGGCGCAAACAGCAGCCGTTAACCGGCTAGAGCATTGGGCTCAGGGTCACACTGCTCTCTGCTACGACTTAATGCGGCTAGCTGACCAATCGGCCACAGCTACACACAGCAGACGTCAAGCTCAAAAAGATGAGCTAACCGCGACCATAGCAACCGTCCAAGAAACGACACAAACATTGAGTCAGCAGCTGCGATCGCTCTTCGACATTACAGAAAGCATTGACAAAAAACATCGACAGTACGAGCGGATTAATAGCGCCGCGCGGGTCCTGATCATGAACGCTTCTACGCTATCTATCTCAGCGTCTAGGCAGCAAGATCCATCAGCTTTTGAAAAAATTGTCGATCAGTTTCATCAGAAAAATACAGAGCTACAAGCCCTATCGCAACAGTTGGAAAATGCCCGAACTCAACAGCAGCAAGATGCACTGCAAATCGGTCAGCTCATCGCCAACCTGCGGTTAAACGTCGGTGTGTTTGAGCAGACATCACAGCAGTACAACAAACTATTAAACGACACAGCATCGGCTGAATCAACTGCTGTAGCTACCCTCTCAAGCAGGTATGGGAATGGCGCCGCATCCAGTCAAACTCAAGGTCAGCAGCTAAAACAGCAGCTAAGGACGCTGCGTCACAGCCTGCAAGAAATAGAAAGCCTCACTGTAGGCACTGCTCAGCACATTGCAGTGACACTACAAGAAACCGTAGACATCAGTCAGCTTCAGGCAGAGGTTCCTCGGACATTGCCCCAAAAGTAACTGCCCCAAAAGCAATAGACCCAAAAGCAGTGGAATAGTCAGGTCGAGCAGATAAAAAATTCTCTCTCAGTTTGTTTTGACCAGAACGCTTTTGACCAGAACGTTTAGCATAATCCTTCTGACCAAGGTGATTTTGACTGAGACCCTTCTGTTGTTGTTGGTTGCGCTTTGAGCTATCAGCAACACTAACAGCACCACCCTGCTGACGCCAGATCATCAACAGCTCAACAGCGGGCGTCTCTTCTGCAAAAGAGCGATAGCAAACGCCTTCTCGTTGAAGCTTCTGCGCGGCAGCAGGCAAAATAGCAACACCGAGCTGAGCAGCCACTAACCCCAGAATAGTCTGTAGCTGCTGCGCGGTTTGAACAATGTTAGGGCTAAAGTTTGCCTGCTGACAGAAGCTAACAATTTTGTCGTGTAGTTCACTGGCAAGAGAACGTTGAATTAGGATAAAAGGCTCTTGGGCCAGAGCCGCGATCGCAATTTCTGTTTGCTCACTCAGCCAATGCCCTTGAGGCAAAGCAACCACCATTGGTTCTCGCCAAACCGTTTGGCCTTCTATCCGGTCGTGGTCTATCGGCGGATGAACAAACCCAATATCGAGCTGGTGAGACAGCAGTCCTTCAATCTGAGCCTGACTGGTCGCTTCTTGAAAGGTCAGCCCAACCTGAGGATAGCGCTGCCGAAAGGCCTGAATCCAAGCAGGCAAAATGCTGTACATGGCGGAGCTCACAAATGCGATCGCTAGCTGCCCGGTTTCACCTCTAGCGGCCTGCTGCGTTTTTTGCCTAGCGACCTCAACCTGGTGCAATATCTGTTCGGCTTCGCCTATCAAAGCTTCACCCGCAGCCGTCAGGCTAACGCGTCTTTTCGTCCGTTCAAACAGCGTCACCTGCAAGTCGGCCTCTAGCTGCTTTATTTGCATACTCAGCGGCGTCAGCGCCATGGTCAACCGCACGGCCGCACGGCCAAAATGCAGCTCGTCAGCGACCGCTAAAAAGTAACGCAGCTGTCGCAAGTTCATCAAAAGCTCCCAACAATACGTCAATCAATTAATATCCTTAGCGTATCAAAACAGACGTATAAATATATTGGACAGTTAAATCAAGGCTCACTAGGCTAGTATCAACGCCGCACAGGAGCTTACTCATGTCAAAAACCGTTTGGAATGCGACAGCCTATCAGGAGCAGTTCGGTTACGTTTGGCACTATGGCAAAAGTCTTATAGAGCAGCTTGCGCCTCAGCCTGGCGAACGCATTTTAGATTTGGGCTGTGGCACCGGGCAGCTTACAAACCAGATAGCTGAGCAAGGAGCCACTGTGATCGGTCTCGATAAAGACTCCACAATGATTGCTAGCGCTCAAACAAACTATCCTAAACTCTCCTTTAAAGTAGATAGCGCCGACAGTTTTCAGCTATCGGAACCCGTAGATGCGAT